>CAMLGD010000030.1 GCA_946479405.1 uncultured Vogesella sp. | reverse complement strand
TTCCGTCCAAGGTGCTGTCGCTGGAAGACCTGAATGCGCCGAAGATTTTCCGCGATATCTCCGAATACCCGCGCGGCATCGTACTGGTGACCGGGCCGACCGGCTCCGGCAAATCCACCACCCTAGCGGCGATGATCGACTACATCAACAACAACGCGTATTCGCACATCCTCACCGCCGAAGACCCAATCGAATTCGTGCACGAGAGCAAGAAGTCGCTGATCAACCAGCGCGAGCTGGGCACCCAGACCCGCAGCTTTGCCAATGCGCTGAAAAGCGCACTGCGTGAAGACCCGGACGTGATCCTGGTGGGCGAAATGCGCGACCTGGACACCATCCGCCTGGCGCTGACCGCAGCCGAGACCGGCCACCTGGTATTTGGCACCCTGCACACCAGCAGCGCCGCCAAGACCGTCGACCGTATCGTGGACGTGTTCCCGGCCGGCGAAAAGGAAATGGTGCGCGCCATGCTGTCGGAAAGCCTGCGCGCGGTGATTTCGCAAGCACTGCTGAAAACCAAGGACGGTGGCGGCCGGGTAGCGGCGCACGAGATCATGGTCGGCACCCCGGCGATCCGCAACCTGATCCGCGAAAACAAGCTGGCGCAGATCAACTCGATGATCCAGACCGGCCAACAATACGGCATGCAGACGCTGGACCAGTGCCTGCAGGATCTGGTACGCCGCAATATCGTGTCCGAGGAAGAGGCACGCGGCAAAGCCACCAACAAGGATTATTTCTAAGCGGAGCCGGTGATGGAAAAGGAACAGGCGTCAAAATTCATCAACGATCTGCTGGCCCATGCGGTCAGCAAGAACGCTTCGGATATCTTCATTGCCGCGGAATTCCCGCCGGCGATGAAGATCGACGGCAAGATCACCCCGGTGTCGCCGCAGGTGTTGTCCGGGCAACATACCAAGGAGCTGGTGCGTTCGGTAATGAACGACCGCCAGACCGAGGAGTTCGAAGCCAACAAGGAAGCCAACTTTGCCATCAGCCCGCCAGGGGTTGGCCGCTTCCGGGTTAGCGCCTATGTGCAGCAAGGCAAGGCCGGTATGGTGCTGCGCAAGATCAACACCGAGATTCCCACCTTCGACCAGCTGCAGCTGCCGGAGGTGTTGCGCGACATCGCCATGATCAAGCGCGGACTGGTGATCTTCGTCGGCGGTACCGGCTCCGGTAAATCCACCTCGCTGGCGGCGCTGGTGGACTGGCGCAACACCAATGCCGCCGACCACATCATCACCATCGAAGACCCGGTGGAATACGTGCACGCGCACAAGAAAAGCATCATTACCCAGCGCGAAATCGGCGTCGACACCGATAGCTGGGAGATCGCGCTGAAGAACACCCTGCGCCAGGCGCCAGACGTGATCCTGATGGGCGAGATCCGTGACCGCGAGACCATGATGTATGGCCTGCAGTTTGCCGAGACCGGCCACCTATGCCTGGCCACGCTGCACGCCAACAACGCCAACCAGGCGCTGGACCGTATCCTGAACTTCTTCCCGGAAGAACGTCACCAGCAGGTGCTGATGGACCTGTCGCTGAACATGAAGGCCATCATCTCGCAGCGGCTGGTACCGCTGAAGGGCGGCAAGGGCCGTACCGCGGCGATCGAGGTGCTGATCAACAGCCCGCTGATCTCGGACCTGATCTTCAAGGGCGAGGTGTCCAGCATCAAGGAAGTAATGGGGCGCTCGCGCGAATCCGGCATGCAGACCTTCGACCAGGCGCTGTTCGACCTGTTCGAGATCGGCAAGGTCAGCTACGAGGATGCGCTGCGCAATGCCGATTCGGTGAACGACCTGCGGCTGCAGATCAAGCTGCACAGCGAAACCGCCAAGCACCAGGGCGTGGAGCAGGGCGGCCTCGACCACCTGGACATCGTCTAGCCTGCGGCCAACCCTGGCACGCCAGAAAGCACAAGGCCGGTCTTGCGACCGGCCTTGTTTCGTTATTACACCGCAAACAATGCCGTCAGTGCGGCAGCTCCTCCTGCCACAACTGCTTCACCCACTCCAGCGCATGCAGCTGCAGCCGGTTGAAACGCTCGGCATCTATCTGCGGCAACGGGCTGGCCGGCTGCCGGCACTCTGCCAGCTCCACCTGCTGCAGCAAGTCACCCAGCTCGCCACTGCGGCGCAGCAGGGCGTCCTCCACCGGTGGGTGCAGCGCCAGGCCATCCACCAGCTCGGCCATCGGCATCGACAGCAGGCTGTCGGCCAGCGACAGGATGCCTGTCATGAAAGCATCGTCGCTGTCATGTCCCAACTCGTCGGCCAGCAGCTCCATCATACGGCCACGCACCGCCGCCATTTCCAGCAGCGGGCTGGGGCCGCGCATCGGGCTGCAATCGGCGGAAAACAGCAGGATCAATGCCCAGCGCTTCAGTCGCGCGGAGCCCAGCAGCAGCAGCGCCTCACGGATGGAGGAGATCGGCCGGCGGTAGTTTTCCGCCGCGTTCACCAGCCGCAACAGGCCCAGCACCATGTCCGGCGCCGCCTTGAACACTTCTTCCAGCCGCTGGATGTCGGCCTCCTGCAGCACCAGCCCCAGCAGGCGCAAGGTCAGCGCACGGTTGGGATGGGCGCGGTTGTGGGTCATCACCGTTGGCCGCGCAAAGAAATAGCCCTGGAACAAGGAAATGCCCAGCGCCTTGCAGACCTCGAACTCTTCCACCGAGTCCACCTTCTCCGCCAGCAGCGTGCCCTTGAAGCCCTGCAGCCGCCCCAGCACCGCGGGCAGGCTAGCCAGCGGGATCTCGCGCAGGTCGAATTTGATGTAATCCACCAGCGGCAGCATGCGCGCCACCTCCGGCGTGATGTCCACCACATCGTCCAGCGCAAAGTGGTAGCCACGCGCCTTCAGCTCGGTGCAGCGGGCACGTACCGTGTCATCCAGCGGCACGTTTTCCAGGATTTCCAGAATGATGCTTTCCGGCGGCATCAGCTCGATCAACGGGCTTTTTAGCAGCTGCTCGTTGACGTTGATGAAACCGGGGCAGCCTTCCAGCACCCGCGCCAGCCCCAGGTCGATGAAGGTATGGCGGATAACGGCGGCAGTGGCATTGATGTCGTCCGTGAACAGAGCCCGGTTTTCCGGGCCGGAGCGGAACAACAGTTCGTACGCCACGCGTTGTTGCTTGAGGTCGACAATTGGCTGTCGGCCAAGATAGATGGTGGAGTACATGGTTTCAGTTCATGCCTAGACGGTTCGATAGTAGCCGAAAGCAGCGGCCGTCGGCATGCGCGCCGGAATGCCACTGGCAACCAGCCACGGCAGCGTGGGCTTGTTGCAACAAAACAGTAATTGGCCGCCCGTCGCGGCTTTCGCGGTTTCATGTGAAACCGCGCGCCCCGGCCCCTTGCCCGACGACTCTTGGCGCCAGTTGGTCACATACTACAGACAGGCCACTGCAGCCAGGAGTCCACCGTGCGACTGTTCTTTGCCATCCTGCCAGGCCGGCACCTTGCCGGCGCCCTGCATCACCTGGCACGCCCGCTCACCCGCCGCTGTCGCGGCCGACCGGTGCCACCGCGCAGCCTGCACCTCACCCTGGCGTTTCTGGGCGAGGTCGCCCCCGAGCGGCTGGACGAACTGCGCCACATCGGCAGCCAGCTGCCGCACGCCGCCGGGGCCGTCTGGCGGCTGGACCAGGTGGGCAGCTGGCACGGCGGCATTGTCTGGGCCAGCGGTAGCCAGCCCTGCCCGGCACTGGAGCAGCTGGCCGCGGCCCTGCGCAGCGCACTGGCCGGTGCCGGCTTCAGCATCGAACAGCGCCCCTATCTGCCGCACGTCACCTTGCTGCGCCAAGCGCGCCAACCACTGCCGACCCATGCCATCGCACCGTTGCTCTACCCGCTGCGGCGCGTGTCGCTGATGGCATCCACGCTGACGCCACAGGGTGCGCACTACCGCGAGCTGGCACACTGGCCCTGAGCCGGATACGACAACGCCACCGCGGACGGTGGCGTTGCCGGACAAGGTTGGCCGCAGACTTGCGGCCAACCTTGGCTACCTGGCTCAGTGCTGCAGGATCTTGGACAGGAACTGCTTGGCACGTTCGGAGCGCGCCTCCGGATTGCCGAAGAACTCCTCCTTGGCGCAGTCTTCCACGATATGGCCGCGATCCATGAAGATCACGCGGTTGGCCACCTTGCGCGCAAAGCCCATCTCGTGGGTCACGCACATCATGGTCATGCCTTCGTGCGCCAGCTCCACCATCACGTCCAGCACCTCGTTCACCATTTCCGGGTCCAGCGCCGAGGTCGGTTCGTCGAACAGCATGGCAATCGGGTCCATCGCCAGCGCACGGGCAATGGCCACGCGCTGCTGCTGGCCGCCGGACAGCTGCCCCGGGAACTTGTTGGCATGTGCCTTCAGGCCGACGCGGTCCAGGTAGTGCATACCCTTCTGCATCGCCTCGTCCTGGCTACGCCCCAGCACGCGCTGCTGCGCGATGGTCAGGTTCTCGGTGATGGACAGGTGCGGGAACAGTTCGAAGTTCTGGAACACCATGCCGATGCGGGCGCGCAGTTTCGGCAGGTCGGTCTTGGCATCGCCAACCGACACGCCATCAACAAAAATCTCGCCCTTCTGGAACGGTTCCAGCGCGTTGACGGTTTTGATCAGCGTGGATTTGCCGGAGCCGGACGGGCCGCACACCACCACCACTTCGCCTTTGCTAACGTCGGTCGTGCAGTCGGTAAGCACCTGGAACTCGCCATACCATTTGCTGACGTTCTTGATGGAAATCATGCTCATACTGCCAACCTCTTTTGCAGACGCTTCACCACGGTGGAGGCGCCGAAACTGATAACAAAATAAACCACCCCGGCCAGGATCAGGAACTCATTCGGCTGACCGACGATGTCCCCCTTGGAGCGGGCGGTGTTGAGGAAGTCCATCAGGCCCACGGCGTACACCAGCGAGGTGTCCTGGAACAGGATGATGGACTGCTGCAGCAGCAGCGGCATCATCTTGCGGAACGCCTGCGGCAGGATGATCAGGCGCATGGCCTGGCCGTAGCTCATGCCCAGCGCGTAGGCGGCATTGAGCTGGCCGCTGGAGATGGACTGGATGCCGGCCCGCACGATTTCGCAGTAGTAGGCGGCCTCGAACATCATGAACGCCACCAGGCAGGAGGTGAAGGCGCCGATAGCGACAAACTCGCCGGTAATCCAGTTCAACAGCATCGGCACTGCCAGGTAGAACCAGGTGATCACCAGCAGCAGCGGGATAGAGCGGAAGTAATTGACATAGGCCTTGGCCAGACCGGACAGCAGCGCGCTGCTGGACAGACGCATCAGCGCCAGTATGGTCCCCAACGCTACACCACCGCCCACGGCCAGCAGCAACAGCTTGAGCGTCAGCAGCATGCCTTCCCACAGATTGGGCAGGGATGGAACGATCTGCGTGAAATCCATTATTTACCTCCTCCCATCATGCCGGGTACGCGCACCTTGCGCTCCACCCAGCCCATCACGCCCATCAGGCTCATGTTGAGCACGAAGTAGATGACCGTAGCGAGGGTAAACGCCTCAAACATATTGGCAGTGAATTCGGCGGTCTGCTTGGTCTGCGCCAGCAGCTCCATCAGGCCGATCAGCGACGCCACCGACGAGTTCTTGAAGATATTGAGAAACTCGCTGGTCAGTGGCGGGATGATGATGCGGAACGCCTGCGGCAGCAGCACGTGGCGGTACATCTGCGCCTGGTTGAAACCCACCGCCAGCGCGGCCGCACTCTGCCCCTTGGGCAGCGCCTGGATACCGGTGCGCACCTGCTCGCAGACGCGGGCGGCGGTGAACAGCGCCAGGCAGATCACTACCGAGATGTAGGCCGAAGTGGTGGGCGACAGCTCTTGCTTGAACCAGATCTGCGTGTGCTCCGGCAGCAAGTCCGGCACCAGGAAGTACCACACGAACAGCTGCACCAGCAGCGGCACGTTGCGGAACAGCTCGACATAAGCAGTCGCAATGCCGGCTACAGTCTTGTTCGGCAGGGTGCGCATCACGCCAAGCAGCGAACCGATCAGCAGCGCCACGCTCCAGGCCACCAGCGCCACGGCGATGGTCCAGCCCAGGCCGGAGACGAACCAGTCAAGGTAGATCTCGCTGCCGATACCGGTGGACTTGAAGAAAACGTTCCAGTCCCAGTTGTAATTCATTGATGTCTCCAAAGAAAAAGGGGCGCAAGCCGCGCCCCTTCGCAAGCGGGTGGGGGAGCGTCCCCCCAGCCCGGTTACGTTGGCCGCAAGCCGAACTTACCCGCTTGCACCGTCATGCCGGCTTACATCTGCTCCGCAGACTTGTCGGTCGGCTTGGCGATCAGTTCTTTCAGCTCGTCAGACATCGGGAAGTTCAGGTTCAGGCCCTTCGGCGGCACCGGGCTGGTGAACCACTTGCTGTAAATCTTGTTGATTTCGCCGGACTTGTAAGTGGCCTTGATGGCATCGTCCACCACTTTCTTGAATGCCGGATCTTCCTTACGCAGCATGCAGCCGTAGATTTCGAACGACTGCGGCTTGCCGGTCACTACCCAGCCAGCCGGGTTCTTGGCCTTGGCCAGTTCGCCGTACAACAGCGCGTCGTCCATCATGAAAGCCACGGCACGGCCGGACTCCAGCATCAGGAACGATTCGCCGTGATCCTTGGCGGAGATGATGTTCATGCCCATCTGCTTCTCGGCGTTCATTGCCTTCAGCAGACGCTCGGAAGTGGTACCGGCGGTGGTCACCACGTTCTTGCCCTTCAGGTCCGGGAAGTCTTTCACGCCGGAGGTCTTGGCGGTCAGCAGGCGGGTACCGATTTCAAAAATGCCCACCGAGAAAGCTACCTGTTTCTGGCGCTCCAGGTTATTGGTGGTGGAGCCACACTCCAGATCCACGGTGCCGTTCTGTACCAGCGGGATACGGGTCTGCGAGGTCACCAGGTTGTAGCGCACTTGCAGGTTAGGCATCTTCAGCTGCTTTTTTACCGCCTCGACCACTTTCAGCTGCAGGTCGTGCGAGTAGCCTACCGGCGCCTGGCCATCGGCCAGATAGGAGAACGGAATCGATGCATCACGGTGGCCCAGCACAATCACGCCGGATTGCTTGATCTTGTCCAGGGTGCCTTCGGCCATGGCCGGAGCGGCAACAGCAGAGGCGATTACGGCGGTAGTCAGCAGTCGTTTAGTAAAACGCATGAGTTTCTCCATTTTTTCTCGGGTTTTTTTGCTGCTTGTCCCGGCGGCCCCGTGCAACGGCGCCGCCCGAATTAAATCTGTTGTTTTAGTTCATCGGCGTCAGCAACTGACGCAGGAATTGCTTGGCACGGTCATGCTGCGGATTGGTAAAGAAGCTTTCCGGATGTGCCTGTTCGATGATCTCGCCGTGATCGACAAACACCACGCGGTCGGCCACTTCGCGGGCAAAGCCCATTTCGTGGGTCACCACCATCATGGTCATGCCGGATTCGGCCAGGTCCTTCATCACCTTCAGCACTTCGCCGATCATTTCCGGGTCCAGCGCCGAAGTCGGCTCGTCGAACAGCATCACGCGCGGTTCCATCGCCAGGCCGCGGGCAATCGCCACGCGCTGCTGCTGACCGCCGGACAACTGCGACGGGAACGCGTCCTTCTTGTGTGCCAGGCCCACCTTTTCCAGCAGGCTCACCGCCTGTTTTTCCGCCGCGGCCTTGTCCATGCCTTTTACCTTGATAGGCGAAAGCGTGATGTTTTCCAGTACCGAAAGGTGGGGATACAGGTTGAAGTGCTGGAAAACGAAGCCGACTTCGGCACGCAGCGCGTTGAGATTGGTCTTCGGATCGGTAACGTTGACGCCGTCGACCCAGATCTCGCCTTCGTTGATGGTTTCCAGCTGGTTCACCGTGCGGATCAGCGTGGACTTGCCGGAGCCGGACGGCCCGCACACCACGACAACCTCGCCCTGGGTCACTTCCAGGTTGATGCCCTTGAGCACATGCAGATCCTTGAACCACTTGTGCACATTGTTGAATCGGATCATGACTTCCCTTTTCCCACCGTGTGTAGAAGATTCCCGTCGCCGCTGCCGCGGTCTTGTCTGACGGGACGTAGCTGGCACTCACGCTGCCTGCCGAGCAACCGGCAGCCAGCCTGTCGCCATCAGCCGGCCAGTGCGTTGGCAATGGCCACGTATTGTTCGACGCTGAGGTTTTCGGCACGCAGCCCGGCATCGATGCCCAGTGCGGCCAACTTCTCGTCGTCGATCATGCCCTTGAGGTTGTTGCGCAGTGTCTTGCGGCGCTGGGCAAATGCCTGCGCCACCACCTGCTCCAACAGTTCCTCATCACGAGCGATGCCGCAACGTCCCGGTACGGGAATCATCCGGACCACCGCCGAATCCACCTTCGGCGGCGGGTAGAACGAACCGGGCGGTACCAGCAAGATCTGTTCCATGTCGAAACGGTACTGCAACACCACCGTCAAACGGCCGTAATCCGGGGTGCCGGGTACCGCCACCATGCGATCCACCACCTCTTTTTGCAGCATGAAATGCATGTCGGTGACACGCTCGCCATAGCAGGCCAAGTGGAACAGCAGCGGGGTGGAAATGTTGTACGGCAGGTTGCCCACCAGCTTGAATTTGCCGGCGGTGACACTGCCGAAGTCGAACACCAGCGCATCGCCTTCGTGGATGGTCAGCCGCTCGGGCGGGTACTCGCGCTTCAGGCGGGAAATGATGTCGCGGTCGATCTCCGCAACATGCAAATGGTCTAAACGCTGCAACAACGGCTTTGTCAGCGCCCCCAGACCCGGGCCGATCTCGATCACCACGTCGTCGCGCTGTGCGCCCACGGCATTGACGATGTCCTCGATCACCTTCTGGTCCTGCAAAAAGTTCTGCCCGAATCGCTTGCGCGGAATGTGTTTGCTCATGAATTGTCCGGATTGCTAACAAAGCACAACGCCCGCGCAATACCGCGCGGGCCGTTGGCAAATAAAAACGTGGCCACTGTGTTTACCTTATGTCGTCACGACCGTTTTGCCATGACAAAGTCCCACAGCGCCCAGAAAAACCTATGCGTACGGAAAACCGAACAAGCGGAGCTGCCACCATACGCCAGACCGGATGCGCGGTCTAATGGCCGGGGGCCAATTGCTGCAGCCCCACCACCAGCACGGCATAACGTGCAAACTTGCCCACGCCGATCCAGCACAGGCAGGACCACCACGGCAGGCGCAGCCAGCCGGCGGCCAGCGGCAGTGCATCGCCCAGCAGCGGCACCCAGCTCAGCAACAGCGTCGCCGGGCCAAAGCGCTGGAACCATGCTGCCGCGCGCGGCGGCAAGGCCTTGGGCGGCACCCGCCGCCCCAGCCACACGCTGCTGAGACTGCCGGCGGTATTGGCGATGGTCGCCACCAGCAGCGCCAGCAGCCACAGTTGCGGCCGGGCCAGCAGCAGCGCCCCCAGCGCCAGCTCCGAGCTACCGGGCAGCACCGTGGCCGACAGGAAGGCCGAGGCGGCCAGCCCCGTCAGCAACAGCGCGCTGTCCATGTCGCTTATACGCTGAAGCTGAACGCGGCACCGGCGGCGGTGCTGACCACCTGCGACAGCGTGGCGCCAAACTCGGCACCATCGCGGCTGGCGACCCACTGCCCGTCACGACAGGCAAAATGGAAGCCGCCGCTCTTGGCAGCGATCCACAACTCCTGGTTGGGCACATGGCGGTTCACCACCACCTTGCCACCGTCGTCGAACTCGATCTCCAGCACATTGCCGCTGATCACGCAGTCCACATCCAGTCCAGCGTCGTCCAGCGCATTCTCGATGCGGCGGAAAATATCCTCGCTCAGACGCAGGAATTCGGTTTCGTTCATTGCTTCATCCTGTCCAAAAGGTTGGCCGCACAGCTTGGGAGAGTCTGCCACGGCCTGTTAGACTGCCATTTTGCCATAGCTCCCCACTGGAATCCGTATGCGTACTGCGCTGCTGCTTGTTCTGCTGTGTACCACCGTGGCCGCCTGCGGCTACAAAGGCCCACTGTATCTGCCCAAACCGCCAGCCGGCGAGTTCGCCGCCAGCGCCGCCAAATGAGCCAGCTGACCGTACGGGCAGCCAATCTGGCCGATGCCGCCGAGCGTGCACTGCTGGTGCGGCTGACCGATGGCTACGCCCGTGACCCGATGGGTGGCGGCGACGGCCTGTCCGCCCATGCCCACAGCCACCTCGCCGACGCACTGGGCCGCCATCCGGGCCTGTTTGCACTGATCGCCGAGCTGGACGGCGAGCCGGTCGGACACGCGCTGTGCGTGCTGGGGTTTTCCAGTTTCTACGCCGCGCCGGTGTGCAATGTGCACGATCTGTCAGTGCTGGCCGCAGGCCGTGGCAAGGGGCTGGGACGGCAGCTGATGCAGGCCGTTGCCGCTGCCGCCAGCGAACGCGGCTGCGCCAAGGTGATGCTGGAAGTGCGCGAAGACAACCACGTTGGCCGCGCGCTGTACCACAGTGAAGGTTTTGCCCACGCCGGGCTGGGCGACAGCCGCTACCTGCTGCTGGAAAAACGGCTGTAACCCGCGCGGCCAAGCTGGTCGCCGCTTCATTCCAGATCGCGGTCGCTGGACAGCTGCAGGCGGTTGCGGCCATTGCGCTTGGCGCGGTACAGCGCAATGTCGGCGGCGCGCAGCGCCTCGTCCCATGATTGCGGGCTGTCGCACCAGTGCAGGCCGAAGCTGGCGGTGACGTGCAGCAACGGATGCACCTCCTGCCAGCTGTATTCCATGATCGCCAACCGCAGCCGCTCACAGCACACCAGCACGCTTTCCAGCACGCTATCTGCCAGCAGCAGCACAAACTCCTCGCCACCATAGCGCGTCACCAGATCGCTGCTGCGCGTACGCAGGGTAATCAGCTGCGCCACCTTCTTCAGCGCCTCGTCGCCGACCGCATGGCCGAAGCGGTCGTTGATGCTCTTGAAGTGATCCAGGTCCAGCACCACCACCGCCAGCCCGCCGCCCTCGCTGCCCAGCCGTGCCAGCCGTGCCGGCCCTTCCAGGTCCAGCAGCCGGCGGTTGCCCACCCCGGTCAGCGCATCGACCAGCGCCGCTTGCTCCAGCTCGTTCATGCGCGCATCGGCCACCGCTTTTTCCGCTTCCAGCCGGGCGGCACGCAGCCGTTCGCGCTCCGCCTGTAGCCGCTCGCGCTCGGCCGCCAGCTGCGCGCTGGTGATTTCCAGCTCCTTGCGGATCGCCCAGCCCTGGGTGCTGCTGCGCTGGGTGGCCAGCTCCTGCTCGATGCGGCGCAGCGCCTCCAGTTCGGTCAGCGCCAGCTGGAATTCGCCAATATCCTTGTACAGCCGGTACAGGCCCTCATGCGCCAGTACCTTCATGTCGAACTCCAGCAGCTCGGCCTGCGCCAGCAGCGCACGCAGCACCGTGGCCGCGGCCTGATGCTGGCCGGAGTGATGCAGCAGGGTGGCTTCGGCCAGGTCGACATTGCGCTGGATGTGCGTGAAATGGCCCTGCTGCGCCAGGCTGCGTGTCTGCGCCAGCGCCGCCTGGGCGGCGGCAAAATCGCCGAGATTGGTGTGGATTTCCGCCAGGTTGATGTAAGCGGTAGCCAGCGAATGCAGGTTATTGCCGCTGACGGCCAATTGTTCGGCCTGCACAAACTGCGTCCGCGCCAGCAGGAACAGCCGCCGCGCCTCGTCGCCATTGCCCAGCACTTCCTGCTGCAGGCCGGCGGCGCGGTAGGTCACACCCAGGTTGGTCAGTGCGCTGAAGCAGGCGACATCGTCTGCGGCCAACCTGGCCTGGATTTCGGCCTGCTGCAACAGGCTGACGCTCTGCTCCAGATCACCCAGCGCAGAAAAAGTGGCGATACCGGCGCGGTTCAGCGCCCACGACAGCAGCTCCGGATCGTTGCTGATGCGCGCGGCGCCCAGCGCCTCCAGCGCGTACTTCAGCGCGTCCTGCCCCAGCCCCATCTCGTTGCAGGCCATAGCGACGGTGCACAGCACGTCGGCACGCGCCGCCGCCTGGCTGACGAAATCCAGCCCCGACGCCGCCTCCAGCCCGTACTGCACGGCGTCGGTCAGCCGCCCCAGGCGCAGCGAATGCAAGGCCAGCAACTGCAGCGCCTCGTCGCGCTGACGGCGAAAGCGCGGCAGGCCGCACAGCGCCAGCGCCGCTGCGGCCGCCTGACGGCCAAGGTGATGCTCGCCGCTGAGCCGTGCCCGCCGCGCCTGGCGCAGATGCAGGGAAATCGTGCGGCTGCTACTGGGGGCAGGGGCCGACCGGGAAGGCTCATTCATGGCTTTAGCCGTGACTCGTGTTGGCATTATGTTTTTTGTTGGCAAACAGCTGTAAGCAAGTCGCTAAAAAATGGTTACATTTCAATAACGAACTGCTTTATATCGCCTAATTCGCCAACGGAACAGGGGCTAAACAAGTCATAGCCGGTTTTTTTGTGCCTTGCCGCCCCGGCATGCAACAAGCACCGGATTCTTCAAGCAAAAACACCAAATAGTGAGAATTTCCCGGGGGAAAACTATCAGCTGTCAACCGCGTACTGTTGCGGTGATACCACCCGGCGATCCACGCGGAACCGCCTGCTGACAGCAGGCTGTCAGTAGACCCTGCCGATACTGGCGGCATGCAGGAAACCCTGCCCATGCAAGGAGCCCATCATGTCGCCGTTTGTCCACTGGTTCGAGATCCCCGTTACCGACTTCGCCCGCGCCGTCGCCTTCTACCAGCACGTGTTCCAGCTGGAACTGCGGCTGGAGGAGGCCATGGGCGAGCACATGGCCATCTTCACCCGCCCGGATGGCAGCAGCCACGGCTGCCTGATGGCCAGTCCGCGCTTGCAGCCGTCGTCGCACGGCTGCCTGCTGTATCTGGACGGCGGCCCGGACGTGGCACAACTGCTGGCGCGCGCCCGCGCGGCCGGCGGCCGGGTGCTGCTGGAGAAGATGGCGCTGCCGGATGGCAACGGCGACATCGGCCAGTTTGCCGATCCGGACGGCAACATCATCGGCCTGCACACCGAGCCATGAGCCGGCGCTACTGGATCGGCGTCGCCAGCCGCGACCACGTTGGCCGCGGCGTGGCCGGCGGCTTTGCCCAGCTGTGCCACGGCAAGGCCGCGCCGCTGGCGCGCCTGCAGCCGGGCGACGGCCTGATCTACTACTCGCCGCGCGAGCAGTTCGGCGCCGACACGCCGTGCCAGTGCTTTACCGCCATCGGCATCGTGCAGCCGCGCCCGCCATACCAGGTGCAGCTGGCGCCGGACTTCACGCCATGGCGGCGCGATGTGCAATTCGTACCGGCCACAGCTGCCGCCATCCGCCCGCTGCTGCCAGCGCTGACCTTCATCACCGACCCGGCGCACTGGGGCTACAGCTTCCGCTTCGGCCAGCTGCAGATCAGTGCCGCCGATTTCGGCTTGATCGCGCAGGCGATGGGCGCGACACTGCCCGCTTCCATGCTGACGGAGTAATGCGATGCGCCGAGCCGATCGCCTGCTGCAGATCCTGCTGCTGTTGCGCGGCCGGCGCCGCACCACCGCCGCGCAACTGGCCGCGTGGCTGGAAATCTCGCCGCGCACCGTGTACCGCGACATGGCCGACCTGCAGGCCAGCGGTGCGCCGGTCAACGGCGAGGCCGGCGAAGGCTACTGGCTGGAACGCGGCTTTGTGCCGCCGCCGCTGAGCTTCAGCAACGATGAGCTGTCGGCGCTGGAAGCCGGCGCCCGCATGCTGGCCGGCTGCGCCGACAGCGACACCGCCGCCGCCGCCCATGCCGCACTGGCCAAGATTCATGCCGTGCTCGGCAGTGCCGGGCTGGCGCCGTCGCCGCTGTTCGTGCCGCCATTGCTGGCGCCGGCACCGCAGATGCTGGCCGCGCTGCGCCGCGCCTGCGAGCAGCAGCACTGCCTGCAGCTGCACTACCTCGACGCCGCCGGCCACAGCAGCCAGCGGGATGTCGCGCCGCTGGGGCTATTCTTCTGGGGAGAGCGCTGGACGCTGGCGGCGTGGTGCCTGCTGCGGCAGGACTACCGCCACTTCCGCACCGACCGCATCACCGCGCAGCAGGCGGCCAACGTGCCGTGGCCGGCGGATATTTCGCTGGATGGCTTCCTGCAGCAGGCCGGTGCCGGCGATGCCAGCCGCCGGCAACTGCAGCAGCAAACGCGCCAACCCTGGCACCAGCGCTGAACGCGGCCAGCCAAGGTTGGCCGCAGCATTACCCACCACAAGGAGCCGCAAATGGAAGCCAGACTGAGTTTCATCACCCTGGGCGTCGCCGATCTGGCGCGCGCCACCGCCTTCTACCGCGACGTGCTGGCACTGCCGCAGATCGCGATGCCGGATGGCGCCGGGGTGGCGTTTTTTGAGCTGGGCAAGACCTGGCTGTCGCTGTTTCCGCGCAGCGAATTGGCTAAGGACGCCGGCGTGGCCGACAGCCCGCCGGCGGCGTTTCCCGGTTTTTCGCTGGCGCACAATGTGCGCGAACGGCTGCAGGTGGACGCGCTGCTGGCCGAGGTCGCCAGTCGTGGCGGCGACATCGTCAAGCCGGCGGAGGACGCGTTCTGGGGCGGCCGCAGCGGCTACTTCCGCGACCCGGATGGCTTCCTGTGGGAAGTGGCGTGGAATCCGCAGTTTCCGCACACCTGAGCCCCGTCCCTGGCCGCCCGCGCGACGCCGCCCAGGGCAGCTTGCTCCAGCCGGAAGCACGACGGCAATCTTAGCCGACCGGCACGGCGCTACCCGCCGGAGACAGCGGCAGTGGCCGCCGCATCAGGTACTGGAACAACTCGTCGCGCTGGCAGCCGGCCGCCAGCAACGCCTCGCCGCCGGCATCCGGCCGTTGCAGCGGCGGCACCCGCCACGACAGCGCGGGATGGGTAGCGCGCAAGGCCTGTAGCAAGTGCTGCGCATCGTGCTGCGCCGGCTGGCGGTCGACCAGGCTATGAATCTGCACACCATCGGTGGAAACCGAAAACACCAGCTGCGCCGCGCCGTGTTGCCAGGCTTGCCACGGCAGCGGCGAAACCGCCAGCACCGGCGCGGTAACCTGTAGCGGCAGGTCGTCGCGCTGCAGCTCGGCATCGTCCAGCCACGCCAGCGCCGCCTCGCGGCCAGGCTGTTGCGGCGTCGGCCCCGCCGCAGGAGCCGGTGCCGTTGCCGCCAGCGCGTAACCATGCAGCGGCGCCAGTTCGCTAAAGCCACGGCTGCGGTACAGCCGCAAGGCGCGCGCGTTCTGCGCAAACACTTCCAGCTCCAGCGCCTGCAGGCCATGCGCGCCGGCACGCTGGATCAGCTCGTCCAGCAGCGCCGGTGCCGCGCCGCTGCCGCGCGCCTGCGGCAGCGCGCCCATGCAGGCCAGCCGCCAACGTTGGCCGCGTGGCGCTACCAGGGCAAACGCCAGGATAGCGTCGCCGCGCACTGCCACCCGGCTGAGGGACAGCACCGCCGCCTGCCGCGCCAGGAAGGCCGGCCACTGTGCCGGCGTCAGCGCCAACGGCAGCAGGTAATCGGCAAACGCGTCACGAAACGCCGCATGCAGCTGTGCCGGCGGCAAGGTGTGGGCGGGGACAAGGCGAAAAGCGGACATGGCGCGGCTCCTGTGGGATACCGCGCCATTCTAGAAACGCGCCGCGCTGCGCACAGCCCGCCGTTGGGACAGCTGCGGCCTAGCGCCGCGGCCCGATCAGCCGGGTGAGGGTGTCGTCGCGCAAAAAGCGGTGATGCCAGGCGCTGGCGGCCACATGCAGCGCCAGCACCACCAACATCAGGTTGCCCAGCAGCTCGTGGACTTCCTTCAGCACATGGCCCAGCCCCGGCCGCGGCGACAGTAGCAGCGGCAGCGGGTGGCCAAACAGCGCCACCGGCTTGCCGCCCGCCTGCAACGCCAGCACGCCGAACAGCGGCAGCGCCAGCATCAGGCCATACAGCGCCCAGTGGCCGGCACGGGCCAGCAGCTGGAAAGTGGCTGCGGCGGCGGGGTGATGTCCGGCGGACGGTTACCCAGCCGCCACAACAGGCGCGGCAACAGCAGCAGCGCGGTCAGCAGGCCGGCGTCGATATGCCACAGCAGCAGCTGCAGGCGCTCGGCCGAGCCGCGCGGAAAAAAGTCGTTGATCTCGATGCAGACCAGCGCGCCCACGACGGCCGCGGCAGACAGCCAGTGAAAGACGCGCGCCAACAAGCCATAACTGTGGCGGGTATTGCGTAGCATGCTGCGACTCCGGCAAAGGGTAGGCTTTAAGCCTAGCCCGCCCGGCTTAACCGCGCCTTAGCCCGGCCAGTCGCAGCACAACGCCCGCCGCGGCAAGCCGGGGCGGGCGTCAGGGTTGGCCGCAGCCGAGGCTTACAGTTCGCCCTTCAGCAGCGCCAGCAGTGCCTCGGTATCCAGCTTGGCGCTGGCGTCGCCGCCTTCCAGCAGGCTGTCAGCCAGATCGCGCTTCACGCCGTGCAGCGCCACGATCTGCTCCTCGATGGTGTGCTCGGCCACCAGCCGGTAGATGGTCACCGGCCGCTGCTGGCCCATGCGATAGGCGCGGTCGGAGGCCTGGTCTTCCACCGCCGGGTTCCACCACGGATCGAGGTGGATCACGTAATCGGCGGCAGTGAGGTTGAGGCCGGTGCCGCCGGCTTTCAGGCTGATCAGGAAGATGTCGCCCTCGCCGCGCTGGAAGGCATCCACCCGCGCCTTGCGCTCGCGCGCCGGGGTGCTGCCGTCCAGGTACTGGTAGGCGATGCCCTGTTCATCCAGCCACTGCCGCACCAGCTTGAGGTGATCGACAAACTGGCTGAATACCAGCGCCTTGTGGCCGTTTTCTACCAGCTCCTCGGCGATCTCGCTGAAGGCGGCCAACTTGCTGCCGGCAATGACGCTGTCCGGCAGCACCAGCTGCGGATGGCAGCAGAAGCGGCGCAGCTTGGTGATCTCTGCCAGCACCTGCATCTGCTTGCCGTCGGTGCCCTGCAGCTGGTCCAGCTTGTCCACCGCCTGCTGGCGCATGGCTTCGTACAGGTGCAGCTCTTCCGCCGACAGCGGTACCTTGCGGGTGATCTCAGTGCGCGGCGGCAGCTCGTGCAGCACCTGGCTCTTGGTGCGGCGCAGGATGAAGGGCTGGATCAGCGCCTTCAGCGCCAGCCGCGCGTTCTTGTCGCCACGCTCCACCGGGCCGGCAAAACGCTGCTGGAAGCGCTCCTGGCTGCCCAAGAGGCCCGGGTTGAGGAAGCGGAACAGGTTCCACAGCTCGCCGAGGTGGTTTTCGATCGGGGTGCCGGACGCCGCCAGGCGGAAGCCGGCCTGCAAGCCCATCACCGCCTGCGAGCGCTTGGTGCCGGCATTCTTGATCGCCTGCGCCTCGTCCAGCACCACCGATTGCCACGGCTGCGCGGCAAAGGCGTCGGCATCCAGCTGCAGCAGGCCGTAGCTCACCACCACCAGATCGAACGGCCCCAGCTCCACCAGCGAGCGGAACTGGTGATACGGCCGCACGCGCAGGGTGGGGGCGAAGCGGGCGGCCTCCGACAGCCAGTTCAGCGCCACCGAGGTCGGTGCCACCACCAGCTGCGGGCCGCCGGGGGCGCGCGCCAGCAGCAGCGCCAGTGTCTGCACCGTCTTGCCCAGGCCCATGTCGTCGGCGAGGCAGGCGCCGACGCCCCAGTGCGCCAGCCGCGCCATCCAGTTGTAGCCTTCCTGCTGGTAGTCGCGCAGCGTGGCCTGCAAGGTGGACGGCAGCTGCGGCTGGTAGTCGCGCAGGTTGTCCAGCGTGGCCAGCTGCTGCTGCCAGGCGGCGTCGGCGTCGAATTCGCCCACTTCGCCGGACAGTTCGGCCAGCACCGGCGCCGCCAGCTGCGCGTAGTGCACACCGTCGCGGCCAACGTGGTCGGCCAGCAGCGCCAGCTCCTCCAGCCGTTTTTTCATGCTGTCGGTCAGCGCCAGCCAGTCGTCCTCGCCCAGGGTGATGAAGCGGCCCTGCTGTTGCGACGCCAGTTCCAGTAGCTCTTTCAGCTGCAGCACGCGGCCGTCGTCCAGTTTCAGCTGGCCATTGAGCACGAACCACTCGCCGTGGCGCTTCACGCTCAGTTGCAGCTGCGGCAGGCCGCGGCGCGACTTGATGCGCATGCGTTCGCCTTCCGGCCACACGCACTCCAGCACGCCGGCGTCCAGCTGCTGCAGTTCGGACAACACTTCCAGCGCCTGCTGCGGCGCCGGCAACTGCCATTCCTGGCCATCGTTGTCGGCGCCAGCCAGCGCCGGGCAGGACGACAGCACGTGCTGCAGCGCGGCGCGTTCGGCCTGCAGATTGCGGCGGGTCTGCACCGTGCGGCCATCTACCTCGCCGACGATGCTTTCCATGCCGCTGCCCGGCTTGCACCAGTTGGCCGCCGCCAGCGGCCGCACCAGCAATTGCAGCCGCAGCCCCTGCGCCAGCGGCAGCAGGTGGGCATAGATGCGGTTATCGGCGGCGATAGTGTCGAGATTGGCTGCCAGCTCCGGCAGGTCGGAATGAATCGGTACCAGCGGCGCCACGCTGGTCACCGCCTCGATCAGCTGCGCCTTGGCGGCCAGCGGCACGGTGAGTTCGCGGCCGATGATGGCGGCGATCTGCCGCACCTCGCGGCCAACCTGGTACACCGCCAGCCGGGTGGGGGTGTCCTTGTCCCACACCACCTCGCTGTCGGCGGCGATCTTGGACGGGTTGAGGCGCACGCGGATCTCGCGCGCATCCTCGGTCAGCTGCAGCGTCACCTGGCCGGCCACCACGTCCACGCGCACGTCCGGCGCGTCGGCCCAGTACACCGCGCCGTGGCCGACCAGCGCCGGCAGCGATTTCTCGCCGTCCAGCTCGTAGGCGCTGCCGCCGCCGTAGTAGCTGTCGTGCGCCGACTTGATCTGCCGCAGGATGCGGCGATCCGGCTCGGCCAGGTAATCGAATTCGTCGCTGCTTTCCAGCAGCCGGCGCAGCGCCACCGCGCGGCCGCGGCTCCATTGCCCGCGCGCGCCCAGTTTCTGTTCGCGCGGCTCCATCAGCACGCCATGCGGGGCCACGGTGATGAACCAGGCCAGACGGGTATCCTTGCTGTCCACGGTGAGTGGGGTCTCCTTGCCGGCGCCCAGTAGCTTGAGCGCGTTGAGTGCGTGCTGCCAGGCTTCCTGGCGGCGATAGATGTCCACCAGCGGCGTCAGCTGGCGGCTGGCGTGCCACTCCGGCTGCTCGCGCGCCACGCCGAACTGGCGCTGCAGCAGCGCCGCCACTTCCTGCGCCGCCCAGACATAGCCTTCGTCCTGCAGCTGCTGGCCGAACGCCGTCAGCGCCGCCTGCCATGCCGGGGTGCGCGCCTGCTTCACGTCCAGCCAGTAGGCGGCCAGCGCCAGCAGCAGGCCGTCAAACCCGCTCAGCACCGATACGTCCGGCAGCTGCACGCCGGCGGCCATCGCCGCGCCTTCCTGCACCGTGAGCAGATGCTGCAGCACGTAGTAGCAGTGCCCGTGGCGCTGGCGCACGCCGGCGGCAATCGCCTGCTTCAGCTCGGCCTGGCGCTTGTCGTCACGGCTGCCGATCAGCGCCAGGCAGTAAAACGCGTTCAGCACTGCCGGCAGATCCAGCGTGCGTTTCTTGGTTTCGCGGCGGATATCCGCCAGCCAATCGGCCACCACTTCCAGCGCCTCGGCATAGCGGCCCTGCATCACCGGCAGGAAGAAGCGCCGCGCCACCGGCAGACCGTCGCCCTCGGCGCCGGCCTGGCTCACCTGGGCGAAATCGGCGCGCCACAGCGCCTGCTGCAACAGCTGGCCGGTGAGGTCGTCCCAGTCGCGGTAACCGTCTTCCAGCCGCGCCACCGCATAGCGGTAGCCGTCGGCAAAGTGATCCAGCCGCCAGTTGGCGTCCGGCAGGTAGTCCATCAACAGCTGCACCTGGATGTCGTCGTCCAGGCGGTCGAACAGCGCGCGGCCGGCGGCGGTGTGGAACAGACGCTTGAACGGCGGCTGCGGCTGCGCGCCGCTGCCGTTCTGCATCAGCTGCTGGTACAGCGCCAGCCACTGGGCGGTAGGCTCGGCGCGGCCCTGCAGGATCGCCAGCCACAGCCGCAGCTGCACCGCCGGTGCGCTGGGCGCGCCGCGCGGCAGCGGGATGTGATCGCACAGCAGCTCGCCCCACGCCGCCAGCTCCGCCTGCTCGTCCATGAGCTGCAGCAACACCGCGTTGCGCGCCTGTGGCGCCACCCGGTACGGCAGGCCGGTGGTGCGCACGATGGCGTCGCGGTGTTCCAGATCGCCCAGCACCGCGCCCAGCGTATCGTTGTTGAGCGCCTTGCCGTGTTCATCGCGGATCAGGTTCAGGCTCAGCAGCATCAGCAGGTTGGGCTTGTTTTCACCGTTGGGCAGCAGCGCCAGCGCACGCAGCACGGCCAGGTGATGGGCGGGCAGCTGGTCCAGGTAATGCAGGGAATCGGGCGTGGTCATGTAGGCACAGGCAATCAGGTTGGCCGCAGCAAGCTTCGCGCTGCAGTTTTAAAAAACGAACCTGAAAGTTTACGGCAAGGCGGCGCCGGCGACCATCGGCGGCCAAAGAAAAACCCCCGGCCGGGTTGCCACGGCAGGGGGTTGCAGCCTGCGGCCAACGTTGGCCGCAACGCTCAGATGCGCGCCAGTGCGCGGCGGGGGGCGGCGATGGTGTGGTCGATCATCACATCGCTGTGGGCGATGGAGGTGAAGCCGGCCTCGTACGCCGACGGCGCCAGGTACACGCCTTCGTCCAGCATGGCGTGGAAGAAGGCCTTGAAGCGGGCGATGTCGCACTGGGTGGCCTCGGCGTAGCTGGTCGGCACCTTGTCGCTGAAGTAGAAGCCGAACATGCCGCCGACGCTGTCGGTGGTCATGGTCACGCCCGCTTCGCGCGCGGCGTCGGCCAGGCCGGCGGCCAGGCGGGCGCTGCGGGCGCCGAGGGTGTCGTGGAAGCCCGGCTGCTGGATCAGCTTCAGGGTGGTGAGGCCGGCGGCCATGGCCAGCGGGTTACCGGACAGGGTGCCGGCCTGGTACACATTACCCAGCGGCGCGATCTTGGCCATGATGTCAGCGCGGCCGCCGAACACCGCCAGCGGCATGCCGCCGCCCACCACCTTGCCCAGCGTGGTCAGGTCCGGGGTGATGCCGTGCAAGCCCTGCGCGCAGTTCAGCGCCACGCGGAAACCGGTCATCACTTCGTCGTAGATCAGCAGCGCGCCGTGCTGTTCGGTCAGTGCGCGCAGCTGCTGCACGAATTCCGCCGACGGCTTGATCAGGTTCATGTTGCCGGCGATCGGCTCCAGGATCACGCAGGCAATCTTGTCGCCCAGTTCCTTGAAGGTATCGGCCAGCTGCTGCACGTCGTTGTACTGCAGCACCAGGGTGTGCTTGGTGCAATCGGCCGGCACGCCGCCGGAGGACGGGTTGCCGAAGGTGAGCAGGCCGGAGCCGGCCTTCACCAGCAGGCTGTCGGAATGGCCGTGGTAGCAGCCCTCGAACTTGACGATCAAATCGCGGCCGGTAAAGCCGCGCGCCAGGCGGATGGCGGACATGGTGGCCTCGGTGCCGGAGGACACCAGGCGCAGCTGCTGGATCGACGGCAGCAGCTTGCAGATTTCCTCGGCGATCTCGACTTCGCCCTCGGTCGGCGCGCCGAACGACAAACCGCCGACGGCGGCAT
>CAMLGD010000029.1 GCA_946479405.1 uncultured Vogesella sp. | reverse complement strand
TCAAGAAGCTGGACCAGCTCAAGCCCAGCATCCAGTGGTGGGAAGCCGGCGCCCAACCGCCACAGTTCCTGGCCTCCGGCGATGTAGTGATGAGCTCGGCCTACAACGGCCGCATCGATGCGGTGCAGAAGGAAGGCAAGAACCTGAAGGTGGTGTGGACCGGCAGCATCTATGACGTGGACTTCTGGGCCGTGCCCAAGGGCTCACCCAACGCCAGGGAAGCGCTGGCCTTCATCAAGAACGCCGGCAAGCCGGAAAATCAGGCCATCTACTCCAACCGCATCGCCTACGGCCCCACCAACCTGAAGGCGGTACAGAAAGTGGACGCCAAGGTGGCGCCCAACCTGCCGACCTGGCCGGCCAACCTGAAGAACGCCGCAGCGCTGGACGTGAACTTCTGGGTGGAACATGGCGAGGAGCTGGAAGAGCGCTTCAACGCCTGGGCGGCACGCTAGACCCGCAACATCCCCGCAACGTTGGCCGCAGCACTTGCTGCGGCCTGTTGCCATTCAGCACCCGCCATCCCCGGCGGGTGCCGGCACGCGATCAACCGGCCCTGAAGCCGCTGGCACCAGCCGGGCAGGGATCAATTTGCCCCGGCATGCAAGCAGCGTGGCGTGAATCCCGTGCCGGTAGCGGGGACTGCCTGCGGCGGCGCGGTGGCGGCTGACGCGGCGGCCAACGTTGGTCGCCGCCGGCTCAGCGCTGCTGCGGCGCGTACTGCGCGCTGGTGATGCAGTGCAGGCTGCCGCCGCCCAGCAAAATCTCGCGCGCATTGGCGATGCCGATCACCCGCTGCTGCGGGAACAACGCCGCCAGCACGCGCTGCGCCGGCACATCGTTGGGGTCGCCAAACTCCGGCACCAGCAGCACGCTGTTGCCCAGGTAGTAGTTGATATAGGAGGCGCAGATGCGGGTGCCGGCCTGTCGCGACATGGCGTGCTCGCCGTGGTCCAGCCCGGCGGCCTCCTCCGCCGTCCACACCAGCGGCGCCGGCGCCGGCAGCTTGTGGATGGTCAGCCGGCGGCCGCGCGCATCGGTGCTGGCGGCCAGGATGCGGTAGGCCTCCTGGTAGATGTCGTACTGCGGGTCGGCGGGGTCGTCGCTCCACTGCATCACCACCTCGCCCGGGCGCACGAAGCAGGCCAGGTCGTCGATGTGGCCGTCGGTTTCGTCAAACCGGCAGCCGCGCGGCAGCCAGATCACCTTGCTGGCGCCAAGGTAATCCAGCAGCAACTGCGTCATTGCCTCCTTGCCCAGCCGCGCATTGCGGTTGGCGTTGAGCAGGCATTGCTCGGTGGTCAGCACCGTACCCTCGCCATCGCACTGGATGCCGCCCATCTCGGCGATGAACGGCGCGCGGTAACGCGCCACCCGCTCCGCCTCCAGAATCTTCTGCGCAATCTGCTCATCACGGTCCCACGGGAAATAGATACCGCCGTCCAGGCCGCCATAGGCATTGAACTGGAAATCGACACCGCGCACCGCGCCGTGGTCGTTCAGCAGCCAGGCCGGGCCGGTATCGCGGAACCAGGCATCGTTGACGCTCATTTCCAGCACGCGGATATGCGGCGGCAGCATGGCGCGGGCATTGGCATACTGCGCCGCCGATGCGCACACCGTCACCGGCTCGCTGTCGGCAATGGCACTGCAGATGGCCACCCACACCCGCTGCGCCGGCTTGCCGCCATGGCGCCACACGTCCGGGCGCTCCGGCCAGCCCAGCCAGCAGCCGGACTTGGGTTCGAATTCGCCGGGGCAGCGGAAACCATCGTTGCGGGGAAGAGAAGTCAGCGTCTGTGCCATGCGGGAGCTCCAGCAGGATAGGTGGCGCCAGCGGCGACATGCCGACAGGCAAGGCACAGGGTATGGTGAGTTTTTCTCGCCGACTAATGATGAAATCTGTCAGACCGGTGAATCGTTTTCACATAAGTAGCGCGCCAGGCCGGCAAAGCCGACAAAGCTGGCCAGCCGCGCATCGTCGCGCTTGCGCCGTTCCGCCAGCAGATAGTAGTTGCCGGGCGATGGCACCGCGCCGCGGAACGGCCGGATCAGGCGGCCGCTTTTCAGCTCGTCGCCGGCGGTCAGCTCGTCGGCCAGGCACACACCGGTCTGTTGCAGCGCCGCCTCGATGGCCAGCCCGGAATGGGCAAAGTGGATGTTGCGCGCCGGCATCGCCAGCGTGGCGGCATGGGCACCCAGCCAGGTGGCCCAGGTCTTGCCATCGGCATCGTCGTGCAGCAGACAGTAGCGTGCCAGATCCTGTGGCTGGCGCAGCGCGTTGTCGCCCTCGATCAGCGACGGGTGGCATACCGGAAAGAACTCGATGGCACGGAACGGCACCACCCAGTAGCGCGTCCAGTCGCTGTCGCCCATCGCGTACAGGATGGTGATGTCGGCGGCCGGATTGATCTCGGTCGCATCGCTGTCGTGCACCAGCAAATGCAGGGTGATGCCCGGGTGACGCTGGGCAAAATCGCCGATCAGGCGCGGTAACAGCCGCTGCGCCAGCTCCGCCGGCGCGGATATCTTCAGCGCCCCGCTCATGCCGGGCGCAGCCGCATTGCCGCAGGCCTCCGCCATGATGTCCAGCGCCTGCTGCAGCGAATAGTGCAGCCGCTGTCCGGCGTCGGTCAGCCGCTGCAGGCGGCCGTGCTTTTCGAACAGCACGGTATCCAGCGCGCTCTCCAGCGCACGCACCTGATGGCTGATGGCGCTGTGGGTCACACACAGCTCGTCGGCCGCCTTGCCAAAGTGGCCATGCCGCGCGGCGGCTTCGAACGCCCGCAACGCGCCAAGGGGAGGAAGTTTTCGCATGCCGGCAGATTACCGCATCGCCACCGCTGGCGGCCAACCGCGGCAGTGGCGGCGAGAGATTGCGGCCAACGTTGGCCGCAATGCGCAACGGCCGGCCGGCTTAATGTCTCAGTGTGGCCAGCGGCTTGCCGGGGCAGCTACCGCCGCTGGTATTTTTTGCGCTGCCTGCCACGACGGCGAATGGCAAGATCAAATCACAGCCATATCGGTTTGCTATAACTCGACCACTGCGGGCCAGTAATGGTCAGCGACTCCGCGCCTCACGGCACCGGTGGCAGCGCTTTGCCTTCGATGATGGCCGGCAGCATTTCGCGCAACAGTTCCTGCATCGCCTGTTGCGTCAACGTGCGCGGGCGATGTGCACTCACCACCAATGCCAGGCGGCTGAACAGCCCCGGCTCGCCGATCTGGCGCAGGCGCAGGCGTGTGGCCTTGTCGCTGCTGGACACCGCCAAGCGCGACAACACCGCGCAGCCGGCGCCATCGGCCACCAGTTCCAGGATCGCCGGCACGCTGTCGATTTCCAGCGCCACGGTTGGCCGCAGGCCGCGTGCGCCCAGCTCCGACTCCACCAGCATGCGGATGGCGTGCGGCTGCGACGGGATCACCAGCGGCCGGGCGGCCAGCTCGGCCAGTGTTACCGGGCCGCTGGCGCTGCCTTCCGCCGCCAGTTCCACCAGGTACAGCGCCTCGTCGCACAACGGCAGGATGTCGATATCCGCTGCCGGCACCGGGTTGTACAGCAGCGCGATATCCAGCCGGCCATTGCGCAGCGACTCCAGCATATTGGCCGACAGCCCCTCGCGAATAGCCAGCGACGCCTCCGGCAGCCGGGCGCGAAATGCACGCGACAGCGGCACCGACAGTACGCGCGACAGGCTGGGCGGCAGCCCTAGCGCCACCTTGCCGGCCAGTGCGCCGCGCACGCGGCCCAGCTCCTCACGGGTACGCTCTACCTGGTGCAACACGCCACGGCCATGCTCCAGCAGCAGCTTGCCGGCCTCGGTCAGTGTCACGCCACGGCCATTACGCAGCAGCAGTGTCTGCCGCAGCTCGACTTCCAGCTGGCGGATCTGCCGGCTCAGCGCCGGCTGGGCGATATCCAGCACGATGGCGGCACGGGTAAAACTGCCCAGTTCCGCCACGCGCACAAAGTATTCGATCTGCTTCAGGTCCATGCCGTGCTCCTGCACTCAGCGCCAGCGCGCTTATTCCGCCTGTGTGTCCAACCCGCGCACCAGCGCCCGCAGCAGCCACTGCAACTGCAGGCGTTCATCGCCGGCCACCTCGGCCAGCATGCGCTGTTCCTGCTGCGCCACCGCGCGGTCGCAGGCCAGCAGCAGCGCCAGCGCTGCCGCGGTCAGGCGCAGATTGATGATGCGGCCGTGGACCGGATCCGGCTCGCGCTCGATCCAGCCCTTGCCCTCCATGATCTTCACCGTCTCGTTGGCCGCTTGCGGCGACACCAGCGCACGCTCCGCCAGCTGTGCGTTGGACAGCCGTCCGTGCGCCTGCAGCTGCGACAACATGCGGTACTGGCTGCTGGTCAGCCCCAGCTGCATAAGGCTGTCGCGCAGCTGCCGGCTGAGCATGTGCTCCAGCCGGCCGATCAGGTAGGCGATGCCCAGCGGTCGTTCAGTGGCGCCAGGCGCCAGCATGTCATCACTCATTGCAAACCTTCCTTGCCGGCAGCGAAAACGGGCCATTCGGCAACACTAAATATCAGGTTAGTTGATATTTTTCTGTCGCCGCGCGGTGGTAGGCGAGTATGGCAAATTGTGCGGAAGGCGGAAAGCCAGCGCGACGGCAACTAGCACACCGCTGGCTGCCGCCCGCACTGGCAGCATGGCAAAGCCGTGCGTGGCGGGCACTCACCGGGGGCGGAATCGGCGGCGCAAGCGCGCAGGATAGCGTCGCCCGCGTTAGCCACCGCCAGCCGCCAGCAGCGGTGCGCCGCCCAGCGCTTCGTACAGGGTGGCGCTGGCGGACAGCAGCTTGCTGCGCATGTCGAACCAGCTCTGGCGCACCGCCAGCGTGGTTTCCTGCTGCGCCAGCAGGCTGGACCTGTCGATGGCACCCAGCCGGTAGCGCGCGTCGCTGCTGCGCTCCTGCTGCTCGGCGGCCTGCAGCTGCGCGTCCAGCGCGGTCATCGCCTGGCGGTAGGCGGCCAGCGCCTGCATGGCGTTGTCCGCCTCGGCAATGGCGCTCAGCACCGTGCTGCGCCAGGCCTGCAGCTGCACCTGCCATTGCGCTTCGCTGTAGCGCACCTCGGCGCGCAGGCGGCCGCCATCGTACAGGGTGCCGGCCAGTGCGGCGGCGGCGGTGGTCACCCACTGGCTGGGGCCGCCAGCCACCTTGCTGAGCACACCCTGCCAGCTGAAAGTCAGCGTCGGATACAAGGCGGCGCGCGCGGCGGCGATATCCGCCTGTGCCGCCTGCAACGTGGCATCGGCGGCGCGGATATCCGGCCGCTGCAGCAATAGCGCGGCTGGCTGCAACGGCGCCGGATACGGCAGTTGCAAGTCCGCCAGCGGTTCCGGCGTCAGCTGGAAATCCGGCGTCGCCGCGCCGCACAGCACCGCCAGCGCGCTGGCGGCCTGCCGTAGCGACAGCATCAGCGCCGCCACGCTGGCGGTCTTGCTGGCCACATCCTGCTGCAATGCGGCCAACTCGTAGGCGGCCTTGGCGCCATATGCCACCTGTTGCTGCAGCAGCAGGCTGCGCTGTGTCATCAGCGTCAGCTGCCGGCTGGCCAGCTGTTGTTGCTGCGTCAGCGCCAGCAGGCTGAAATACTGTCGCGCCACTTCGCTATCCAGCGTCAGCGCGCTGGCATCGCGGCTGGCTTCGCTGGCCGCCAGCCGCACCGCTGCAGCCTGGCTCTCTGCCGCCTGCCTGCCCCACCAGTCCAGGCTGTAGCTGATCTCCGGCGCCAGCCGGCTGCTACTGCTACCGTTGCCGCCCTGCCGGCTGTGCTGGCTGCTGGCGCTGGCGGTCAGCTGTACGCTGCCGTCGGCATCGGTGGCGGCCAACGTTGCCCGTGCCTTGGCGATGGCAGCCTGCGCCGACAGCAGGCCGGGGTTGGCCGCACGCGCGCGCGCCTGCAGCGCCGGCAGGCTGGCGCTGCCAAACGCCTGCCACCAGTCCGCCGCACTGCGCGCGGCCTGCCACGGCAGCGCCACGCGCGGCCAGTTGTCATGCTGCAGCGGGATGTCGCTGCTGGCGGCGGGCGCCGGGCTGCGCTCGCTCGCCTGCGCGCCGCCGGCCGCCAGACACAGCAGCAGCGCCGCCGGGGGAAGTATCCATCGCATGCTGAAATCCTATTCCGCCGCCAGGGCGGTAACCGGGTCGAGGTGGGCCGCCTTGCGCGCCGGCAGGTAGCCGAACACGCAGCCGGTGACAAAGGCGCAGCCGAACGCCAGCAGCGGCGGCAGCAGCGAGTACACCACCGACACCCCGCTTTGCCGCAGCACCCACACCGCCAGCAGGCCGATGCCGATGCCGATCAGCCCGCCCAGGCCGCACACCACCACCGCCTCGACATTGAACTGCAGCAGGATGCTGCCCATCGGCGCGCCGGTGGCCATGCGCAGGCCGATTTCGCGGGTACGCTCGGTCACCGACACCAGCATGATGTTCATCACGCCAATGCCGCCCACCAGCAGCGAGATCGCCGCCACCGAGCCCAGCAGCAGGGTCAGCGTGTTCTGTGTTTCGGTGATCATCTCCACCAGCGAGGCGGTATTGCGCACCTGGAAATCCTGCTTCACGTGCCGCGCCAGCAGGATGTCGTTGATCAGCTGCTCGGTCAGCGCGCTCTTGTCGATGTCGCGGATGCGCACGGTGATGGAGTTGACATAGCGCTGCCCCATCAGCCGCGACTGCGCGGTGGACAGCGGGATGAAGGCCACGTCGTCCTGATCCTGGCCAAAGCTATTGGCGCCTTTGCGCGCCATCACCCCCACCACCTCGAACGGGATGTTGGACACCATCACGTACTGGCCGATCGGGTTGGCGCCGAGCGGGAACAGGCTGTCGACCACGGTCTGCCCCAGCACGATCACCGCCGCCTGCTGCGCCTCTTCCTGCGCGCCAAAGAACACGCCCTGCCCCAGCGGCCAGTCCTTCACCTGGGGATAACCTGGCCACACGCCCTGGATTTCGCTGCGGTAGTCCTGGTTGCCCAGCCGCAGCGTCTTGCCGCTGGCGCTACGCGTCGGCACCACGCCATCGACATTGGGCAGCTGCGCCAGCGCCGCGGCATCGTCGCTGGTCAGCGTGGCGATGCTGCCAGTTGGCCGCACGCCGGGCGCGCCGGGGCGCACCAGCAACAGGTTGGTGCCCATCGCCTTGATGCGCTCCAGCACATCGGCCTTGCTGCCGTTGCCGATGGCCAGCATGGTGACCACGGCGGCCACACCGATGATGATGCCCAGCAGCGTCAGCCCGGTGCGGAACAGGTTGGCGTGCAGCGCCACCAGTGCCATGTGCAGCGCCTCCCACAGGCGGGCCAGCGACAGTTGCCGCACCGGCGGCAACGCGTGCTGCGGGTCGGCCTGCTGCCGCGCAGCCACGCTGCCGCTGTCCGCCTCCACCCGGCCATCGCGCAGGCGGATGATGCGCTCGGCGTGGTTGGCGATGTCCAGATCGTGGGTGATCAGCACGATGGTGCGGCCTTCCTCGTGCAGCGACTTGAGCAAGGCCAGCACATCGCGGCCGTTCTGGCTGTCCAGCGCGCCGGTCGGCTCGTCGGCCAGAATCACCGGCGCGTCGTTCATCAGCGCGCGGGCGATCGATACCCGCTGTTGCTGGCCGCCGGACAATTGCGCCGGCTTGTAGTCCAGCCGCTCGCCCAACCCCAGCCGCGTCAGCAGCTGCTGCGCCCGCTGTTGCCGCTCGTGACGCTTGCGCCCGGCGTAGATCGCCGGCATCGCCACATTGTCGCTGGCGCTGGCCGTAGCCAGCAGGTGGTAGCGCTGGAACACGAAGCCGAAGGTCTGGCAGCGCAATGCGGCCAACTGGTCGGCGTCCAGCGTGGCCACGTCCACACCGGCCACGCGGTACTGCCCGCCGCTGGCGCGGTCCAGACAGCCCAGGATGTTCATCATGGTGGACTTGCCGCAGCCGGACGGCCCCAGCAAGGCCACAAACTCGCCGCGGTGGATGCTGAGCTCGATGTCCTGCAGCACCGTGCTCAGCTCCCCGCCCGACGGGTAGCTTTTGCTGACCCCGGCCAGCGTTAACAGCGCCGTCATGTCAGCCTCCCGGCGGTGGCGGCGGCATGCCGCTGTTGCTGTTGCTGCGCTTGCCGCTGCTCTGGCTGGACAGCACCAGCTCCTCGCCCGGCTTCAGCCCGCGGGCAATGGCGGCCTGGCTGCGGGTGGCCAGCCGTACCTCGACATCACGGTCTTGCAGCTGGCCGTTCACCAGCACCTGCGCGCGGTAGTGGCGGCCATCCAGCGCCAGCGGCTTGAGTGCGGCCAACGGCACCACCGGCATGCCGGCCACGCTGTCGATCAGGAAGAACACCTGCGCCGTCATGTTGATCATCAGGCTCTGCCCCGGATTGGCCACGTCCAGTAGCACGGTGTACAGCACCACATCATTGGTGGTGACCGGGGTGGGCTTGATCTGGCGCACGGTGGCCTGATGCCGCGTCTGGCTGTCGCCCAGGGTGGTGAACCAGGCGCGCATGCCCGGCTTGAGCTGCGGAATATCGGCTTCGGCCACCTGCGCCTCCACCGTCATCGGGTCCAGCCGCGCCACACGCAGAATGGTCGGCGCGGTCTGGCTGGAGTTGATGGTCTGCCCTTCCAGATAGGTTTGCGACACCACGGTGCCATCGATGGGCGAAAAGATGCGGGTGTACTTGAGGCTGAGCTGGTCGCCCTGCAGCGTGGCGCGCGCCTTGGCGATCTGCGCCTGCAGCGCCTGCAGCCCGGCCCGTGCCGTGTCGTGCTCGGCCTGTGCAGTTTCCAGCGCCTCCTGGCTGGTGGCATCCAGCTTCAGCAGCCCCTGCTGCCGCAACAGCTGCTGCCGTGCCAGCGCCAGGCTGACGGCCTGCTTGTCGCGCTGCGCGATCAGGTCGTCCACTGCGGCGTGATCGCTATCGACCTTGGTCTGGTACGCCTCCGGGTCGATCTGCACCAGCAGCTGGCCCTTGCGCACCTGCTGGCCGATGGCGACATGCACCTTGCTGATCTGCCCGGACACCTGGGCGCCGACATCCACATAGTCGCGCGGTGCCAGCGAGCCCTGCGCGGTGACGGTTTTTTCCAGGCGGCCAAGCGCCACTTTCTGCGTCAGCCGGCTGGGCGCCGGCGCGCTACGCGGCAGCAGCCACCAGGCAGCAGCCGCCAGCAACAGCAGCGCACCCAGCAACCACCAGCCCTTGCGCCCCAGCTTGCGGGCTGGCCGGCGCGGATCGAGTTGAGCCATACATTCCTCCGTAGCTGTTATTACAGTAGCGGAGTGTGTCGCCGGTTTACGCATAATGCGTCGTGGGCGATACAGTGCCGTGCAGCAGCGATGTTGCGGCCAACGTGTCTAGGCGGTAACGGTTGGCCGCATGCGCCACGTGTCGGCCAGAACGCGTACCGGCTTGGCACACCGTCCCTCCGGCCAGCGCCAGTCGCGCCGGCCCCATGCCGTTTGAATTTTGCCGCCGACCGCCCAGCGGCTACGGCGCAAACCGCCGCCAGCACGCCAATCAGGCGGAACAAAAGCCAAAAAATAGGCGTGATCGCGTAACAAAACCGCCAAATTTTGCATTTTTGCCGCCAGCGCTCTCGGCATAATTGACACCAATTTATTGCTGCCAAACATCGGCACGCCCGGCCAGTACAGGGCGACAGCAAGACGAGAGGTGTCGGATGCGTGAACTATCTCCTTCCAGCGAACAGCCACCTGCTACCGGACAGCCCGGCGGCAGCGCCGCCGTCACGATGGCGCCCGGCCCGCAGTGGCGCTGCCGGGTGTTGCCGGCCGCCGGCGTCGTCGGCCAACCGCTGTCCGCCTGGCAGCGGCAGCAGGCACTGGCGCTGCTGGCGCAGTTGCGCCCGGCCGGCATCGCACTCAGCCAACACGCGTCGCATCCCTGCGGCGAACTATTCCACTCCGGTGCCAGCGCCGCCGGCCAAGTACATGCCTATGCCCTGCTGCGCAGTGATCGCAGCGTGGAAATGGCCGCCACCCTGCCCACCGGCTGCTGGCCACCGCACGCGCACGCCTGGTGGCCGGGGGTATACGAGCTTCCGCTGTTGCAACAAATCACCCCGCTGCTGCTGCCGCTGGCCATTGCACTGGCGCTGCCGGCCCCTTGCTCGCTGCAAATGACGCTGCTGGCGCTGCAGGGAAGCGCGCTGATCGCCAAGCGCCAGCAAGGCTCGGAACAGGTCTATCCGCTGCCAGCGGATATTGACCGGCTGGAGCTGCCGCCGGTGCGGTTTGATTGTTTTACCGCTGCCACCAGAAGCGCACTGATTCACGCGCTGGACCAGGTGCGCGCCTGTGCGGGGGCCAGTTCGGCCACCGCCTTCTATCTCTAATTTTCCGGGTAACGGCCATGACCACTGCGCTTGATTCATTCGATCAGAAGATCCTCACCATCATGCAGCGCGACTGCTCGGTAAATGCGGAAACGATTGCCGAGACCATCGGCCTGTCTGCCTCCGCCGTGCAGAAGCGACTCAAGCGGCTGCGTGCCGAAAAAATCATCAGCGCCGAAGTGGCCGTGCTCGACCGCGCGCTGGTCGGGCGGCCGATGAGCTTTGTCGCCGCCATGGAAATCGAGCGCGACAACTACGACACCGTCAACCGCTTCCGCGAGTGGGCGAAGCAGATCGACGCCATCCAGCAGATCTACTACGTGACCGGCGCCGCCGACCTGATCGTCATCATCACCGCGCAGGATGTCGAGGCCTACGACCGCCTGACGGCACGGGTAATGGAGAACAACCCGATGATCCGCCGCATCACCACCAACGTGGTGCTCAACACCCTGAAAACCTCGCTGTTCATCCCGGTGGAAGGCGACGGGCAAAGCGCAGCCGACAGCAGTCAAATCGCAACAAAATAACCGTTTTTAGCGTCATTTTGTCGATTGTTGCCGTCATTTTGCCACCGTAACATGAAGTTCCACACTCGAACACGAAGGGATCTAGCGATGACTTTCCGATTGGCACTGATTGGTTTCGGCGGCGTTAACCAGGGCCTGGTGTCCCTGCTCAAGGCCAAGCAAGGCAAGCTCGGCGACCTCGACATCCGCATCACCGCACTGGCCGACCTGCGCCTGGGCGTGGTCAGCAACCCGCAGGGGATCGATCTTGACGCGCTGCTGGCCACCGCCGACAGCGGCTTCAGCACCGACGCACTGCGCCGCGACCCCGCCACCCGCATCAGCGAACACATCGACCTGGCCGCCACCCTGGAACTGGTCACCGCCGACTACGTCGACGTGGTGGTCGAGGCCACCTTCACCGACCCGCACACCGGCGAGCCGGCGCTATCGCACTGCCGTGCCGCGCTGAGCCACGGCAAGCACGTGATCACCACCAACAAGGGTCCGATCGCGCTGGCACAGCAATCGCTGACCCAGCTGGCTGCGGCCAACGGTGCCGCCATCAAGTACGAGGGCGCGGTGATGAGCGGCACCCCGGTGCTGCGCCAGATCGGCACCACGCTGCGCGGCTGCGAGATCAACGGCTTTGCCGGCATCCTCAACGGCACCTCCAACTTCGTGCTGGAGCGACTGACGCAGGGCCACGACTTCGACGACGCGGTGCGCGAGGCGCAGGCACTCGGCTACGCCGAAGCCGACCCCAGTGCCGACCTCGGCGGTGGCGACGTGCAGCTGAAGGTGGTGATTCTTGCCAACACCTTGTGGCAGGCCGGGCTGACCCGCGCCGACGTGCCCTGCCGCGGCATCACCGGCCTCACCGGCGCCGACATCCGCGCCGCGCAAGCCGCCGGACGCAGCTGGCGCCTGGTCGGTTCCGCCAGCCGTCACCCGGACGGCAGCGTCAGCGCCAGCGTCGAGCCGCGCGAACTGCCGGCCGGCCATCCGCTGGCGGCGATCGGCGGCGTCACCAACGCCATCACCTTCGACACCGACGTGCTGGGCGGCGTCACCATCAGCGGCCCCGGCGCCGGGCGCGTGGAAACCGCCTTCGCCGTGCTGTCCGACCTGATCGAGCTGGCCGGCCAGACCCGCGGCCAGGAGGTGACAGCATGAACGCGCCACTCAAACACCAGGCCATGCACTGCGAAGTGCAGTCGCCGTTCGACGGCAGCGTGGTCGGCAGCGTCGAGCTGACCGCGGTCGAGGAACTGCCGGCCGTCGTCAGCCGCGCCCGCCACGGCGCAACGTTGGCCGCAGCGCTGCCGCGCCACCAGCGCGCCGAGCTGCTGCAACGCGCCGCGACCATGGTGGAACAGCAGGCGGCCGAGTTTGCCCGCACCATCGTGCTGGAGTCCGGCAAGGCGCTGCGCCAGGCACGCAAGGAGGTGGCGCGCTGCGTCAACACGCTGCGACTGTCAGCGGAAGAAGCCAAACGCCACGGCGGCGAGATCATCCCGTTCGACGCTTACGCCGGCGCCGAAGACCGCAGCGGCTATTTCACTAACGAACCGCTGGGCGTGATCCTCGCCATCACCCCGTTCAATGACCCGCTCAACCTGGTCGCCCACAAGCTGGGGCCGGCGCTGGCCGCCGGCAATGCGGTGATCCTCAAGCCGTCGCTGCTGGCGCCGCTATCGGCGGTGCGGCTGGCCGAGTGCCTGTGGCAGGCCGGCGTACCGCACGACGCGCTGCAGCTGGTGCACGGCGGCAGTGAGGTGGCCGCGCCGCTGGTGCGCGACAAGGCGATCCGCATGGTCAGCTTCACCGGCGGCCCGGTCAGCGGCGAAGCCATCACCCGTGAGGCGGGGCTGAAGAAACTGGCGATGGACCTGGGCGGCAACGCGCCGGTAATCGTGATGGCCGACTGCGACCTGCGCGACGCCGCCGAATCCTGTGTCTCCGGCGCGTTCTGGGCCGCCGGCCAGAACTGCATCGGCACCCAGCGCCTGCTGATCGCCCGCCCGGTGTACGAGCTGTTCACCCGCTACCTGACCGAGCTGACCGCCGCGATGCGGGTCGGCGACCCGCTGGACGAGGCCACCGACATGGGGCCGATGATCAGCGAGGCGCAGGCCTGCCGCATCGAAAGCTGGGTGGACGAGGCGATCGCCGAGGGCGCCACCGTGCTGTGCGGCCACCAGCGCCGCGGCGCGCTGTACGCGCCGACCATCCTCGCCGACGTGCCGACCACCGCCCGCGTCTGGCGCGAGGAGGTGTTCGCGCCGGTGGTGATCGTCGCCCCGTTCGACGATCTGGAGAGCGCGCTGGCTGCGGCCAACGATAGCGACAGCAGCCTGCAGGCCGGCATCTTCACCAGCCACCTGGAGACGGCACTGGGCGTGGCGGAACGGCTGCAGGCCGGCGGGGTGATGATCAACGACTCCTCCGACTTCCGCTTCGACGGCATGCCGTTCGGCGGTTTCAAGTACGGCTCGCTGGGACGCGAGGGAGTGCGCTTCGCCATCGCCGAGATGTCGCAGCCCAAGGTGATCTGTTTCAAACGCAAGCGCCTGAGCGCGCGCTAGGAGCCTGTTCCAAGTCGTCGTGCCGGCGGCGCTGCCGCCGCCGGAAGTTGCACACAAAAAAAGACGTCCACAAATCGAGAATAGAGAGGATCACCCATGACATCCCTAGCCCATCCCGCTTTTTCACCACCGCCGCCGGTGCTGGCCATCGAGGAGCTGCACAAATCGTTCGGCAGCGTCGAGATCCTGAAAGGCATCTCGCTCACCGCGCACAAGCACGACGTGATCTCGATCCTGGGCAGCAGCGGCTCCGGCAAAAGCACCCTGCTGCGCTGTATCAACCTGCTGGAAACCCCGGACGCCGGCCGCCTGACCATCAACGGCGAGCATCTGGAGATGAAGGCGACCCGCGACGGCGGACTGACGCTGGCCGACCCGCGGCAGATCACCCGCATCCGCCGCAAGCTGGCGATGGTGTTCCAGCAGTTCAATTTGTGGGCGCACATGACGGTGCTGCAGAACGTGATGTTCGTGCCGCAGAAGGTGCTCGGCCTCGGCAAACAGGAAGCCGAAGCCAAGGCGCTGGAGATGCTGGAAAAGGTCGGCATGGCCGCCAAGTGCCACGCCTACCCCACCCAGCTTTCCGGCGGCCAGCAGCAGCGGGTGGCCATCGCCCGCGCGCTGGCTACCGACCCGGAAGTGCTGCTGTTCGACGAGCCGACCTCGGCGCTGGACCCGGAGCTGGTGGGCGAAGTGCTGAAGGTGATGCGCGCGCTGGCCGAGGACGGCCGCACCATGCTGGTGGTCACCCACGAGATGGGCTTTGCGCGCGAGGTCGCCAGCCGCGTGGTGTTCGTACACCAGGGCAAGATCGAAGAAGACGGCTGCCCCGACGAAGTGTTCACCCGCCAGCAGTCGCCCCGTTTCCAGAAATTCCTGTCCAGCATCCTGTGATTGCCGCCCCCACCCAAAGGAAATCGCCATGAAAAAGCTCGTGTTCTCCGCCCTCGCCGCCCTGACCCTGATCAGCACTGCCCACGCGCAGCAGGTGGTCCGCATCGGCACCCTCGCCGACTACGCGCCGTTCGAATACAAGGACGCCACCGGCAAGCTGCAGGGGATGGAGATCGAAATCGGCAACAAGATGTGCGCTGCGATGAAGGTGACCTGTCAGTGGGTGACCATGGACTTCGACGCACTGATCCCGGCGCTGAAGGCCCGCCAGATCGATGCGGTGCTGGCGCAGATGTCGCGCACCGCGGAGCGGGAAAAATCGGTGGACTTCAGCCGCATTTTCACCACCGCGCCGGTGCACCTGGTGGCGAAGAAAGGCAGCGGCATCAGCAACCAGCCGGCCACGCTGCGCGGCAAGACCGTCGGCGTGCAGACCGCCTCCACCCATGAAAGCTATTTCCGCAGCCGTCTGCCGACCAGCAGCAGCGGCATCAACGTCAAGGTCTACCAGTCGCTGGACTCTGCCTGGCTGGATCTGGAATCCGGCCGCATCCAGGCGGTGTTCGCCGACAGCACCGTGGCCCACGACTGGCTGAGCAAGGGCGGTCAGCAGGCAGGCTTCGCGCTGGCCGGCCAGGCCATCTCCGATGACGCCATCTTTGGCGCCGGCACCGCCATCGCCGTGCGCAAGGGTGACAGCCAACTCAAGGCGCAATTCGACCAGGCCATTGTCGGCGTGCACAAGGACGGCTACTTCCAGGCCGTCAACAAGCGCTACTTCCCGTTCAGCATCCTGCCGCAATAACCCCATCCGCCGGGCCGCCTGCACGGCGGCCCGCACTGGAGACTCTCCATGGCTGCACTATTCGACTACAGCGCCCAGCTGCTGGAAGGCGCTGCCCTGACGCTGGAACTGGCGTTCACCTCGCTGTGCTTCGGCCTGCTGCTGGGGCTGGCCGGTGCCGCCGCCAAGATGTCGGCACTGTCCTGGCTGCGCCAGAGCGCGCATCTGGTCAGCAACCTCCTGCGCGGCATTCCCGAATTCCTGATCCTGCTGATCTGCTACTTCGGCCTGTCCAACCTGATCAACACCCACTTCGCCGGCACGCTGAGCCTCAGCCCGTTTGCCGGTGGCGTGGTGGCGCTGGCACTGGTATTCGGCGCCTACGCCTCGGAAGTATTCCGCGGCGCCTTCCTGGCGGTGCCCAAGGGGCAGCTGGAGGCGGCGCGTTCCTACGGCCTGTCGCGCTGGCAGATTTTCTGGTGCGTGCAGCTGCCGCAAGCGTGGCGCATCTGCCTGCCCAGCCTCAACAACATGTGGCAGAACCTGCTGAAGGACACCTCGCTGGTGTCGATCGTCGGGCTGGAGGACATGCTGCGCAAGGCCAATATCGCCGCGCAGTTCACCAAGCAGCCGTTTGTGTTCTACGCCGCGGTGGCGGTGGTCTACCTGCTGCTGCTGGCCGCCTCCAACCCCGCGTTTGCCTACTTTGAAAAACGCGCCAACCGCGGCTATGCCACTCCGGCGTGAAAGGAATCCCCATGGATCAACTTGTTTCGCTGCTGAGCCAATCGTGGCCGGCCCTGCTCGACGGACTGTGGATCTCGCTGCAGTTGCTGCTGCTCTCCTGCGTGCTCGGCTTCGCGCTGGCGGTACCGCTGGCGGTGGCGCGCAGCTCGCCGCGGCGCTGGATCGCGCTGCCCAGCCGCCTGTTCATGTCCGCCTTTCGCGGCACGCCGCTGCTGGTGCAGATCTTCATCCTCTACTACGGCCTGGCGCAGTTCGAGTGGGTGCGCGACTCCGCACTGTGGCTGCTGGTCGGCGACGCCTTCCCCTGCGCGCTGCTGGCGCTGACGCTGAACCTGGCCGCCTACATGGCGGAAGACATCCGCGGCGGCATTCTCGGCGTGCCGGCCGGTGAAAAGGAGGCCGCCACCGCCTTCGGCATGAGCCGGCTGATGGTGACCTGGTACATCGTGGTGCCGCGTGCCATCGGCATCTCGGCGCCGACGCTGGGCAACGAGATCGTGCTGCAGCTGAAGTCCACCGCGCTGGCCAGCACCATCACCGTGCTCGACCTCACCGGCGTGGCGCGACGGCTGTCGATCGAGTCCTACACCACCGACGCGCTGCTGCTGGCCGGGCTGCTCTACATCGTCATCGCTGCCGTGCTGTCGCTGCTGACCCGGTATGGCGAGGCGCGCCTGAACCGACACCAACTGCGCTGACCCTGTCCGCGCGCAACCAACCCAGCGAGAACAATATGGACTATCAACTGGAAACCATGGTGATTCATGCCGATGCCGACCTCACCGATGAAAAGGGTGTCGCGCCGGCCATCCACTACTCGGCGGTGTTCAAGGCCGAGGACAGCGCCGAGTTCATCGCCATGTCCAGCGAGCCGCAGCACCCGCGCAACTACACCCGCTACGGCAACCCGGTGCACGAACGGGTGAAAACCGTGATGGCGCAGCTGGAGGGCACCGAGACGGCGCTGGTCACCGCTTCCGGCATGGGCGCCATCGCCACCACGGTGCTGGCGCTGGTCAAGGCCGGCGACCACGTCATCGGCCAGCGCCGGCACTACATGAGCACCAGCAAGCTGCTGGACGACATGCTGCCGCGCTTCGGCATCGAGGTGACGCTGGTAGAGCAGGAAGACGCCGCCGCCTTCGAAGCGGCGATCCGCCCCAACACGCGGCTGATCCTGCTGGAAAGCCCGGTCAACCCGGTGCTGATGCTGACCGACATCGCCGCCGTCACCCGCGTGGCCCGCGCGCACGGCATCCTGACCCTAGCCGACAACACCTTCTCCTCGCCGATCAACCAGCGCCCGCATGATCTGGGCGTGGACATCGTGATCCACAGCGCCACCAAATACCTCGGCGGCCACCACGACATGAGCGGCGGCGTGATCTGCACCAGCAAGGCGCTGGCCGAGGAAATCTGGCACACCCACATCACGCTGGGCGCGGTGCTGTCGCCGATGGACGCCTGGCTGCTGCTGCGCGGCCTGCGCACGCTGCCGATGCGCGTCGAACGCATCAACGCCAATGCGCTGGCGCTGGCCCGCTTCCTGGAGCAGCAGCCGCAGGTCGAACGCGTGTACTACCCGGGGCTGGAGAGCCACCCGCAGCACGAACTGGCGCGCACGCAGATGCGGGGCTACGGCGGCGTGGTGGCGTTTGGCGTGCGCGGCGGCTACGCCGAGGCCGAACGCTTCGTCGCCGCGCTGCAGATTCCGCACAACGCCGGCAACCTCGGCGGCGTCGACTCGCTGGCCATCCACACCGCCGCGATGTGGGCCGGCACCATGAGCCCGGCGCAGATGCAGGCCGCCGACATCCCGCTCAACTTCATCCGCTACTCGGTCGGCATCGAGAATGTCGAAGACCTGAAGCGCGACGTACTGCAGGCGCTTGCCACACTGTGACCCCTAGCGGGCGGCACCACCGCCCGTTCCGGAGCTGACCGACCATGAAACTCGACGCAATCGACCATCAAATTCTCGATGAGCTGACTGCCGACGCCCGCATTCCGCTGGCGACGCTGGCCACTCGGCTGGGCCTGTCGCGGCAGTCGGTGCGGCAACGCATCGACCGCCTGGAAGGGCAGAAGGTGATCAGCGGCTACACCATCCGCCGTGCCGGCAACAGCCATGCGGACACGGTACGCGCCGTGATGCTGGTGTACCGCAAGGACCGCATGCGCGGTGCCGATGTCACCAGCGTCATCGCCAAGATCCCGGAAGTGGTGGACTGCGCCATCCTCAGCGGCGAGATCGACCTGATGGTGCGGCTGGAAGCCGACTCCCACGAGCGCATCAACCAGATCTGGAGCCAGATCAGCACCCTACCCGGCGTGCAGAACATCAATACCTGCTTCGTGCTGTCGGCGCTGGTGCAGCGCTGAACGTGGCGGCAGGCATGGCACGCGCCCCAGCCCCGCGACACAATGCCGCCCCGCACATCCGTCATCAGCCGCGGCTCGCGCAGCAACCGGCTCCATAAAGAACAACGCTGATACCGACCCGGCAGCATGGCCGGGCAGTAAAGGTTGGCCGCATGCGCCGCGCAGCCGACTGCCCGGCTACAGCCCGGTCAGCACCTCGTCCAGTGTGCCCAGCAGCAAGTCAGCGTTGGCGCGCGAGAACGGCAGCTGCGGCCGCACCTTGAGGATGTTGCCGGCCGGGCCGGTGGCGCTGATCAGGATGCGGCGCTGGCGCAGTGCGTTGACGATGCGGCCGGTCTCCGCCGTGGCCGCCGTCTTGCGCTGCCGGTCGCTCACCAGCTCCACGCCGAGGAAGAAACCGGCGCCGCGCACATCGCCGATCAGCTCATGCCTTGCGGCCAACCTTTCAAAGCCGGCCTTGAGATAGGCGCCGGTGTCGCGCGCGTTCTGCTGCAGTCCCTCGTCGCGGATGATGTCCAGCACCGCCATGCCGGCGGCGCACGATACCGGGTTGCCGCCGAAGGTATTGAAGTAGCGCACCTGGCGGCCGAAGGCGTCGATGATCTCCGGCCGTGCCGCCAGCCCGGCAATCGGGTGGCCGTTGCCCATCGGCTTGCCCATGGTGACAATGTCCGGCGTGATGCCGTGGCGCTGGAAGCCCCAGAAGTGGCTGCCGCTGCGGGCAAAGCCGGCCTGCACTTCGTCGGCAATGAACAGCCCGCCGGCGGCGCGGATCGCCTCCACCGCGCCGGCAAGAAAACCCGCCGGCTCGGCAAACACGCCGTCGCTGGTAAACAGCGTATCCACCAGCAGCGCCGCCGGGCGGATGCCGTGCCGCTGCAGATCGGCGATCGCCTGCTCCACGTGGCGGGTGAAACGTGCGCCCACGTCCTCGTCCGGATGGCGGTAGGCGTCGGGCGCCGGCACGGTGCGCACGTGCATGCCCAGCGGCACGTTGTGGCCGAAGGCCGGCGAGCACGCCGCCACGCTGCTGGTGACGCCGTGATAGGCATGGCTGCTGACGATCACGCCTTGCCCGCCGCTGTAGTTGGCCGCCAGCCGCAGCGCCAGGTCGTTGGCCTCGCTGCCGGTGCAGGTGAACATCGCCTGGCTCACCGCTGCCGGCAGCGTCGCCAGCAGCCGTTCGGCGTAGTCGAGGATGCTGTCGTTGAGATAGCGGGTGTGGGTGTTCAGCGTTGCCGCCTGGCGCGCGATGGCGTCCACCACCCGCGGGTGGCTGTGCCCGACCGAGGCGACGTTGTTGTACACATCCAGATAGGCGTTGCCGTCCGGGTCGTACAGCCACACGCCCTCGCCGCGCACCACGTGCAGCGGCTGTTCATAGAACAGCCGGTAGGCCTGGCCCAGCACCTGCTGCCGGCGCTGGATCAGCGCCTGCTCGCGCGCAGGTAGCGCGGCGACGGTGGCCGGGTCGAAGGCATTGGCCATGCGTTGGTCCTTGCTGCTCATGCTTGTCCTTTCATGCCGCACACCTGCAGCAAAAATGCCTGCGCCTGTTCGCGGCCGATGGCTTGCAACCGTTGCAGCCCGTCCCAGCTCAGGCCGTTGTTGCGCAGGATGTAGGTCTTGTTTTCCGGATAGCGGCTGGCGCGCCAGCCGGTGATGGTCACCGTCATGCACAGCCGGGTGAGGATCAGCTCGTACAGCAGCGCCACCTCCTCGCGCTGCAGCGGGTACAGCGCGTGATAGCCGGCGATCAGCTCTGCGGCAGTATCCAGCGGGTTGGCATTGCCGGACAGCTGGTAGGAACAGGCCACCGCCAGCTCGCATATCAGTGGCGCCTGCACCATGTCGCCAAAGTCGATCAGCCCGCTGGTGGTGACCTGATCCTGCGGATCGACCAGCACGTTGTAGGGGTTGAGGTCGTTGTGGATCACCTGCCGGCGCAGGCCGGCCAGCGCCGGCTGGATCTCGCGCTGAAAATGCGCGACGAACGCCGCCAGGGTGTCGGTTTGCGGCCCCGGCGGCAGCTCGGCCAGCAGCGGCTGCAGCCGCTCGCTGTGCTGGATGTCCCACAGCAGCGCGTGGTCGGCGGACGGGTGGGCAAAATCGCTGAGCGCCAGGTCCAGCCGCGCCAGCGTCTGCCCCAGGTCGCGGCGCTGGGCGGCGCTGCGTGTGATCTGGTGCAAGGGTTGGCCGCCAAGGTAGCTGAACAGGCGCAGCACCCGCTGCGTACCATCCGGCAGGGTAATCGCCGCGTACGGCTCGCCATCCAGCCGCGGGATCACGCGCGGGATCGGCAGCGCCGGGTCGCGGCTGGCGGCATGCAGCAGCGCGCGGGTCTGGAAATCGGTGACGCCGCGCGCCTCGGCCGGGTGCGTCAGCTTCAGCACGTACTGCCGGCCGTCGTCGCCGCGGATGTGGAAGTTCTGGTCGCGCTCGCTGTTAAGCACGCTGGCGCTGCCGCGCAGGCCGTAGTGCTGCCACAGTAGCGCACTGGCGGCATCCTCCGAGGTGGCGCTGCCCATGGTGGAAAACAGCTGGTCGATGCTGTCAGACATGCTGACCTCCGTTGATGTGGATTTCCGAGCCGTTGATATAGGAAGAACGGTTGGAGCACAGGAAGTAGATCGCCTCCGCCACCTCGTGCGGCGTGCCCAGCCGCTGCATCGGCACGTCGTGCTCGACGATTTTGGCGGTGTCCGGCGACAGGATGGCGGTGTCGATCTCGCCGGGGGCGATGGCGTTGGCGCGGATACCGTGCGGCGCGAACTCGTGCGCCAGCTCGCGGGTCAGCGCCGCCAGCCCGGCCTTGGACGCGGCGTAGGCGACGCCGGCAAACGGGTGCACCCGCGAGCCGGCGATGGAGGTGACGTTGACGATGCTGCCCTGCCCTTTTTTCAGCTCCGGAAACAGCCCCCGCGCCAGCAGCGCGGTGGACACCAGGTTGACGTTCAGCACCCGGCCCCAGGTGTCCATATCGCTGTCCAGAATGCCCAGCCGTGCGCCATTCGGCCCCTTGGGCGAGATGCCGGCATTGTTCACCAGCGCGTGCAGCTCGCCAGCCGGCAGCCGGCTGCGCACCTCTGCTACCAGCGCATCGAGGCAGGACAGGTCGGCCAGATCGGCCTGCACATGGCTGGCGCGCGCCGACGGCCAGCGGCAGTCCTCGGAAAACGGCTGCCGCGACACGGTGAAGATGTGCCAGTTGTGTTCCTGGAACAGCTTGACGGTGGCGTGGCCGATGCCGCGGCTGGCTCCCGTCAACAGCATGTAACGCTTTTTATCCGGCATGGCAGACTCCTGATTGATTGGGCGCTGGTCGACATCGCAGGGCTTCCCCAGTCGCACGGTGCTGATTGGCGTGCCGTGACATCACGACATCACGACATCACGACATCACGACATCACGACATCACGACATCA
>CAMLGD010000028.1 GCA_946479405.1 uncultured Vogesella sp. | reverse complement strand
TCTTCGTGCAGCGCGAGGCGGGAGTAGATCCAGACCAGAATCGGGAACATCAGCAGGGTCAGCAGGGTTGGCCACTGCAGCAAGAAGCCGAACATGATGATGACGAAGCCGACGTATTGCGGGTGGCGGATGTGGGCATAGGGACCGCTGGTAGCCAGCTCATGCCGGCGCTGGGCGTGATACAGCACGCGCCAGGCGGCGGACAGCAGCCAGAAGCCGGCAAAAATCAGCACCGTGCTGAGCAGGTGGAATGGCCCCCAATGCGGGTTGCCACGCCAGCCGAACATCACCTCCAGCAGGTGGCCATTGTCGTGCGACATGAAATCGACGCCGGGAAAACGGCTGCCCAGCCAACCGGACAGCAGGTAGATGGTCAGCGGGAAGCCGTACATCTCGGTAAACAGCGCCACAATGAAGGCGGAAAACACCCCCAGTGAGCGCCAGTCCCGTGCCGATTTGGGCTTGGTGAAGCTGAAGGCGAAGATGATGAAGACCAGCGAGTTGATCAACACCAGCCCCCATAAACCGTAAGCCTGCGGGTTATCGTTCATGATGCTTCTCCATCCTGATCGTGCCGGTGGGGGCGGCGCGGCGGGCTGCCATGGTGATGGCCGTGGCCGTGATGCATAAACAGGTGCATCAGCGGGCAGGCCAGCAGTAGCAGGTACGGCAGCGCCCCCAGTACATGCGCCCGGTGCTCGGTGAACAGAAAGAAACCAGCCACCAGCACAAAGCCGATGAAAACCCAGTGGCTGCGCTTGCTGTGCGGATCATGCTGTTCGGACATGTCAGACTCCTTTATCTACTTGGCTGTCCTGCTCGCGCGACTGCCTGCTGGCGACAGCCGCGTCAATTTCGGACTCCGCCTGCCGCGTCAGCCGGTAGCTCAGCCAGATCACGCCCCACGGGCATGCGGCCAACAGCAGGGCCAGCAGCAGCGTGCCAAGCGACAAGCCGAAGCGCAGCAGTACGACTGCCATGATGGCGAGCGCCAGCAACGCGCAGAGTTGGTAGGCTCGTGTCTTCATGACGTCGCTCCTTCTGCCTGGGTACTGATCGGCACCCGCTTGAGCAAGGCCGAGTTGACGATGACCGACAGCGAGCTCATTGCCATGGCGGCACCAGCCACCATCGGGTTCATGAAACCCAAGGCAGCAATGGGGATGCCGATGCTGTTGTAGATGAAGGCCCAGAACAGGTTCTGCTTGATCTTGCGCATGGTAGCGCGAGACAGCCGGATGGCGTTTTCCACGTCGCGCACATCGTTGCGGATCAGGATGATGCCGCCGGTTTCCTTGGCCACGTCCGAGCCGGAACCGATGGCAATGCCGATATCGGCAGTCGCCAGTGCCGGTGCGTCGTTGACGCCATCGCCCACCATCGCCACCACTTCGCCCTCCTGCTGCAGCTGCTGGATCACCCTGGCCTTGTCTTTCGGCAGCACCTCGGCAATCACCCGCTCAATGCCCAGCTGTCGGGCGATGGCATCGGCCGTGCGCTGGTTATCCCCGCTGAGCATCACCACCTTGATGCCTTGCTGCTTGAGCAGCTCAATGGCCTCGCTGGCCTCCGGCTTCAGCGTATCGGCCACAGTGATGATGCCGACCAGTTGCTCGCCGACACCTACCAGCATCGCCGTCTTGCCGTTCTGCTCCAGCGCAGTCATGGCAGCATCGGCATCGCCGATGGCAATGCCCTGTGCGGCAAACAGCCGACGGTTACCCAACCACACCGTGTCACCATCAACTTCGCCACGAATCCCCTGGCCGGCAATGCCGCGGATATTGGCCACCGCCGGCAGGGTTGACTGCCTGTGCTTGGCCGCACGCACGATGGCCTCGCCCAGCGGGTGCTCCGAACCGCTTTCCACCGCAGCGGCCAGCCGCAAGACCGCCAGTTCGTCGTACGTACCGACGGGCAGGATTTCAGTCACCGCCGGCTCACCACGGGTCAAGGTGCCGGTCTTGTCGAATACCACGCAGCTGAGCTTTTCCGCCCGCTCCAGCACCTCGCCGCCGCGAATCAGCATGCCGCCGTCCGCGCCCTTGCCGACGCCCACCATCAACGCCGCCGGGGTGGCGATGCCCAGCGCACACGGGCAGGAAATGATCAGCACCGCAATGAACGCCAGCAGCCCCTGCGGGAAGTCACCGGCCAGCCACCAGCCGACAAAGGCCAGCACCGCCAGGCTGACCACGGCGGGCACAAAGTAGCGGGTCACCTCGTCCGCCAGGCGCTGGATGTGGGCGGTGCTGGTCTGGGCTTCTTCCACCAGGCGGATGATCTGCGCCAGCGCGGTATCGGCGCCGATACGCGTTGCCCGGAAACTGAATACCCCGGCGCGGTTGAGGGTGCCGCCAATCACGGGGTTGCCGACCTGTTTCTCCACCGGCATCGATTCGCCGGTCAACATCGACTCATCCACCGTGGACTGGCCGGAGATGACTTCGCCGTCGGTGGCGATCTTCTCGCCAGGCTTCACCACCACGGTTTCCCCCACCATGATGCTGCCAGCCGGAATCTCCACCTCCTGGCCATCACGCAACACGTGAGCGGTGGCAGGCTTGAGGTCCAGCAGCCGGCGCACGGCGGCGGACGATTTCTTCTTGATGATTTCCTCCATGTAACGCCCAAGCAGCACGAAGGCGATGATCACGGCGGAGACTTCAAAGTAGACGTCGCGCTCGGCCACCTTCACCGGCAGCACGTCCGGGAAGAACATCACAATCACGCTGTAGAAGTAGGCCACCGAGGTACCCAGCGCGATCAGGAAATCCATGTTGATATTGCGGGTGCGCAGCGCATTCCAGGCACCGCGGTAGAAGCTCCAGCCGCCGATGAACTGCACCGGGGTCACCAGCAGAAACAGCCACATGCCCCAGGTGAACCACGGCAGATTGGGTATCGGTGCCCAGCTCAGCAGCGTGGCACCGGTCGCCAGCCCGAGGAAGGCGCCGGCGCGCAGTACAGCCAGCGCCAGTACCCCGGTCATGGCGATGGTGACGCGGGTCTTCATCGACTTAAGTTCGTTCTCCGGCGACTCGAAGGTACGCAGGCAGGTCTCGCTGCAGAAGTAGTAGCTGCGCCCGCCGCGCTCGCTTTTCAGCGCGGTGGCCTTGTTCACCACCATGCCGCAAATCGGATCCTTGGCTTTTTCGCCGGGTGCGGCGGCATCTGCCGTTGCCGTATGCGTGTGCTGGTGATGATGCGCATGTGGCGTCGCAGCCATCTTGGCCTCGTTCGCCGGCGCATAGCGCGGCGGGTCGGCAATGAATGCCTGCTGGCAGTGCGCGGAACAGAACCAGTAGTCCTGCCCGGCGTAGCGATAGTTGGCCGCAGCAGTGCCGCTGTCCACCGTCATGCCACATACCGGGTCTTTGACGTTAGCCATGAGTTACTCCTTATCCTGTCGTGCGCAATGCGCCTGGCCATGGCAGCAGCGATCCAGACCACGGCTGACCCAGCCGAACACGGCACCGGTGACAAAGCCCCACCCCACCAGCACCGTCAGTGGAAAGAAAAAATCCGCTAGGCTGAATGGTGTCGGTGTGCGTAGCCGGCCAAAGTCCAGGCCATGAAACAGCGCGTTCAGGAAGACAACGCCCTGCTCCGGCCACAGCCGATATAACAGCGCGCAAACGGTGTAACTGATTGCCATGGTGATCGCGAGACTGCGACCGGTATGCCAGGGTGACGTCTTCATCTCAATGCTCCCGCGAATCGACAAGGACACAGCCGAGGCAGGTAGCCGTCATCGCGACGGCCACCGCTTCGGCATGCCGCATCGGCTTATTGCATCGGCATCATTCCGCCCGATGGCCCCATCATCTGCTGCATCATGTCCATCATCTTCATGCGCTGCTCCATCATGGCCTTGCTGTCTGCGGCCCCCGCCGCCATGCCCTGACACGGCATCATGCCCTTGGCCATCATGTCTTTATCCATGCTCTGCATCATGGCCATGCCCTCCTGCATCGCCTGCATCTGCTCGGCCATGAGCTTTTGGCGCTCCTGCGGTGTTTTGGCGGTCATCATCTTGTCGTGCACGGCTTGCATCTTGTTCATCTGCGTTCCCATGTTGGCCGCAGTGGGCGGCATCGGCGGCTGCGCAGCCAGGGTTTGGCTGGCAACAGCAGCCAGCAGCAGCGCGACAGAGAAATGTTTCAGGCTGTTCATGATCAAAGTCCTCGGAGATGAAAAACAACGTGAGAAATAAAGTCTGCTTGCGTGCCGGGCACGAGCGGGATCGCTACGAGGCAAGGCGTCGCAGTGGCGGAAATGACTGGATGGGCTAGTTGTTAAAACGCTGGAACAGCAGGTGTGCGCGGGAAGGAGTGCCACCAGTGATTGGGGGCAAAAGCAGATGCGTGCCGATTGCAGGGGCTAACAATAGCAGCGGTGGCAACAAGAACCAGACGATCAGCAGGGATGACAATAGCGGCAAGGCAACGCTGACATCTGCCTTGGCCAGCGGGGAGGAAAGTGTCTGGCAGGTTTGCTCGCACAGCGGCGACTGCGATGCATCGTGCGCGCTGGCATGCGCGGTGCTTGTCAGCGACGGTGCCGTTTGGGCATGCACCGAGACAGGATCATGGACATCCGGTGCCTGTTCCTGACAGCCAAGCAGTACGCCAAATGCAAACACCAGACACCATGCTGCCAATAACAGGCGACATAGTTGCCGGGCTCTTGCTTGGGTAAGGCGCATGGTGACAGGCTCCTGTAAGCATCAATCGCACTATAGACCGCCGCTTTTGAAACAGGCTTGATAGCGGTCAATCACTTATTGCTTTTGCTGCGCACGCTGATTCACTTCATCGTGCTGGGTGCGAACCTCCGCCGGCCACTGGCTTTTTATCCATGACAGCGCGGCAAGGATGTCGCCATCGCTCAGCTTGCCCTCGTAGGCCGGCATGGCCGACTGATAGTCCGCCATGCCGGTAACCCTGGCCACGCCGTACTTGGTGATGGCAAACAGCATCGCGTCCGGGTGGTGCCAGGTGTGGCCGGTTTCGTCGTGCGGCGGCGCCGGCAACATGCCCTGTGCATTGCGTTCGCGCCAGTTGGGCTGGCCCTCCAGCTTGCCGCCGTGGCAGCTGGCGCAGTTGGCGAGGTAAACCTGCTTGCCACGCGTCACCAGCGCGGCATCGTCCGGCTGCAGCGTGAACGCTGCCGGCGGTGACGAGCGGTCGGTATACAGGTAGGCGCCCAGGCCTGCGGCCAACAGGGCGATGGTGATAGCGGGGAGCAGGACTTGCTTGCGGGTAAGTGACGGCATGGCGGTATGGTTGGCATCAAAGGTGGTAAGACATGGCCGGGTCGCCCCGGCCTTGCGCATCAGCTGGCGGGCTGAATCTCGGTCACCAGCATCTTGCCGTCTTCGTGGCTCACCATGAAACGGATCTTGTCGCCCACCTTGACCTTGTCCAGCAGCGCCTTGTCCCTGGCAGTGAACACCATGGTCATGCCCGGCATGTCCATGTGCGCAATCGGGCCATGCTTGATGGTGATCTTGCCGGCGGCCGGGTCGATCTTGCGGACTTCGCCATCGGTCAGCATCGCCATGCTGCTGGTGGTAGCCGGCTGGGTGGCATGGGCAAGCGGGCTGAGGGTAGCCAGCCCCAGGGTGGTGGCAAGAATCAGGGCGCGGATAGTCATGTGGTCATGCTCCATAAGATTGCAAATCGGGTTGCGGCCAAGCTGCCGCAGCAAGCTGGCCCGCGGGCTGCGTTATTGTTTCGCCACCTGGACCTGGCCCTTCATGCCAGCATCGTAATGGCCGGGGTGCAGGCAGGCAAAGTTGACCGTGCCGGCCTTGCTGAAGTGCCAGATCACCTCGCCCTTGGCACCCGGTGCCAGCGATACCTTGCTCGGCTCGTCATGCTCCATGTCCGGGAATTTCTTCATCACTTCGTAGTGTTCCAGTAGTTCCTGCTCGGTACCCAGGCTGAATTCGTGCTTTACCTTGCCCAGGTTTCTGACCACGAAGCGGATGGTTTCGCCCTGCTTCACGCTAATCAGCGGCATGGAAAAACGCATATTGTCAGACATGTCTACCGCAATGGTGCGGGTGACACTGGCGGCCTTGCCCGGCTGACCGATGGCACTTTCACCGTGGCCGCCGGCATGGCTGCCGCTGGCCAGCGCCGGGGCAATGCCCAGGCCGACCAGCAAGGGAATAGCGAAAAGGTGGTGGGTGGTTTTCATGCCGTGCTTTCCTGATGAGGGTGTGGTTAGTGTTGCTCCGGGTGCGTGCCCGGTTTTTTGGCCTTGACCGTGGCCGCGGCAGGGTTGGCCGCAGCCGGCTGGCGTGTCGTCGCCGGTAGTTCACCGGTGTATTCGTAAGCCACCGTGCCTGCCGGGTGGCGGAACCAGCCCGGATCTTTGTAGCTGCCGGCAGGTTGGTCCTTGCGTACTTTCAGCACGCTGAACATGCCGCCCATCTCCAGCGCGCCGAATGGCCCCTGCCCGGTCATCATCGGCGCGGTGTTGTCTGGAATCGGCATCTCCATCTCGCCCATGTCGGCCATGCCGCGCTCGCCCATCAGCATGTAGTCGGGCGCCACCTGCTGGATCTTGCCCACCAGCCCGCGGTGATCCACGCCGATCATGGTCGGCACATCGTGCCCCATGGCATTCATGGTGTGGTGGCTCTTGTGGCAGTGGATCGCCCAGTCGCCTTCCTCGTCCGCGATGAACTCCAGCTGCCGCATCTGCCCCACGGCAATGTCGGTGGTCACTTCGTGCCAGCGCGTGGATTTTGGCGTCGGCCCGCCATCGGTGCCGGTAACCTGGAATTCGTGTCCGTGCAGGTGAATCGGGTGGTTGGTCATGGTCAGGTTGCCCACCCGGATGCGCACCTTGTCGTTCAGGCGCACATTCAGCGAATCGATGCCCGGAAAGATACGGCTGTTCCATGCCCAGATATTGAAATCGGTCATGGTGTTCACCTTGGGCGTTCTGCTGCCCGGCTCCACGTCGAAGGCATTGAGCAGGAAGCAGAAGTCGCGGTCCACCTCGTCGATCAGCGGGTGCTTGCCCTTGGGGTGCGTCACCCAGAAGCCATGCATGCCCATCGCCATCTGCACCATCTCGTCGGCATGCGGGTGATACATGAAGGTGCCGGGGCGCCGCGCCACGAACTCGTAAACGAAGGTCTTGCCAGGCTTGATGCTGCGCTGGGTCAGGCCGGAAACGCCATCCATGCCGTTTGGCAGCCGCTGGCCGTGCCAGTGAACGCTGGTATGCTCCGGCAGCTTGTTGGTGACGAAGATGCGCACCCGGTCGCCCTCCACCACTTCGATAGTCGGGCCCGGGCTCTGGCCGTTGTAGCCCCACAGCTGGGCAGTGAAGCCGGGCGCCATCTCGCGCTCCACCGGCTCGGCCACCAGGTGGAATTCCTTGACGCAGTTGTTCATGCGCCACGGCAAGGTCCAGCCGTTCAGGGTGACCACCGGGTTGTAGGGGCGGCCGTTTTCCGGCATCAGCGGCGGCGCGGTTTCCACCGAGGTCTGGATCACCGCCTCCGGCAGTGCGGCCAACGCCGAACGCGCTACGGTGGCGCCAACTACCGCAGTCGCAGCACCGGCAAAGAACTGGCGGCGGGAGGAGTCGATATTCATGCACTATCCTTTCAATGCCCTGCCGCGGCAGGGCTGTCGCCACCGCCTGCGGCCAAGGTGACAAAGCTTTCTGGCTGCCCACCCAGCAGCACCAGCTGCAGGTCTGCCTCCGCCAGCCAGAAGTCGCGCAGGGCGTCAATGACATTCACGTTGGCCTCGGCCAGTGCCCGCGCTTCATCCAGCAACTCCCAGCTGTTCAGCAACATGCCGTTGTAGCGCAGCACGGTTTCGTCGTAGATGAACTGCCGCAGCTTGAGCAGGCCTTGCTGGCTGCTGGCCAACGCATAGGCGGTGCTGTAGGCACGGTAGGCCAGCGCGGCATTGGCACGCATGGCGATCTGCTCGCGGCTGGCAAGCGTGCCGGAGACTTGTGTCAGGCGACTCTGCACTGCTTGTTCGGCCAGTGGCACCGCTGGCAACCCGGGCAGAGCCGAAGGTAGTTGCAGCGTTTGCGGAGCGCTGCGTAGCCATTGCTGCAGCGCCTTGAGCACACTGGCACGGCTTTGCACCGCGCCGTACTGGCTACGCTGCCATTGCTGCTCAGCGCCCATCAGCACCAGCTTGCGCTGGGCAGCCTGCAGCTGGCTCCAGTTGCCGGTCTGCGCCATGCGCGCGCCCAGCTCTGCCGCCGCCTCCGCCGCCTGCAAGGCTTGCTGCTGATAGGGCAAGGCCTGCTCAACAGCTATTGCGGCCAGTTGGATTTTACGAGTGGTGTGAGCGACTTCGATGACTTCCGCGACATCTTCAATTCGGCGCAGCTTGGCAGCAGACAATGCCTGCCACTGACCAGTGGCCAGTAGCGCAGCATCATCTCGCCCCAGTTGTGACAACGGCTTAGCGAGGTTCGGGTGGGCCAGCCAAGCGAGGCGCACTCCGTCGGCAAGCGTATTCAGCACCAGCGTGGCGGGGGTGGCAGAAGCGGCAGTGGCGGCGGCGAGGTGTGCCTGCTCCCACTTCAATACATCGGCGTGGCCGCGCGGAAACTCGGCCACCCGCTGGTTGGCCGCGCGCCATGCGCTTTCGGGCGGCTGCTGTGCCTGTGCCATGCTGGCAAACAGCGGCAGTGCGAACAGCAGCAGTTGGTGTGACTTCATGTTTGGGGCTCCTTCCCTGCCTGCGCCGGTGGCACCGGGCGCGGCGGCGGGAATGCAGATGCTGTTTCTGGTAGCGCCAGTGTGGCGCGCTGCGGCCAACAGCAAACTGACAGCCAGATTACAAATCTGTCATCTGACGCAGCGGCGCGCTGGCAGTGGCAAACTATGGGCTGTGGATGGGAAATGACGATGAAGATTCTGATTGTCGAAGATGAGATCAAGACCGGCGAGTACCTGCGCCAGGGCTTGCGGGAGGCGGGGTTTGCCGTGGACCTAGCGCATGACGGCCTGGAAGGGCTGCACCTGGCGCTGGAGGGCGGGCACGACCTGCTGATTCTGGACGTGATGCTGCCGGGCATGGACGGCTGGCAGGTGCTCACCCGGCTGCGGCTGCAGCACAAGACCATGCCGGTGTTGTTCCTGACCGCCCGCGACCAGGTGGAAGACCGGGTAAAGGGCTTGGAGCTGGGCGCGGACGACTACCTGGTAAAGCCGTTTTCCTTTGCCGAGCTGCTGGCGCGGGTGCGCACCATCCTGCGCCGTGGCCGTGGCACGGTAGAGGCTACCACCCTGCAGATTGCCGGCCTGGAGCTGGACCTGCTGCGCCGCCGCGTCAGCCGCGATGGCAAGCGCATCACCCTCACCGCCAAGGAGTTCGGCCTGCTGGAGCTGCTGATGCGCCGCCAGGGCGAGGTATTGCCGCGCAGCCTGATTGCCTCGCAGGTGTGGGACATGAATTTCGACAGCGATACCAATGTGATCGACGTCGCCGTGCGCCGGCTGCGGGCAAAGGTGGATGACGGCTTCGAGCCACGGCTGATCCACACCGTGCGCGGCATGGGCTACGTGCTGGAAATACCGGAGGCCGGCGCATGAGCCGCCGCCTGTCGCTCACCGCGCGGCTGACGCTGCTGTACGCGCTGGTTTCCGTGCTGCTGCTGGCGGGGCTTGGGCTGCTGGTAGGCGTGATGGTAAACCGCCATTTTGCCGAGCAGGATGCCGACGACCTGCGCGACAAGCTGGGGCTGATCCGCGAGGTGATGCGCACCTCGCCGGACCTGGGAGCGTTGGCCGCACGGCTGGACGACGTGGTGCACAACCACCGCGACCTGTATGTGCAGCTGCAGCGGCAGGGCTACCCGGTGTATGCCTCGCAAGCGCCGACCGGCTTCTATTTCCCGGCCGGCAGCAGCGATGGCCGGCAGATGCTGCGCTGGCAGCATGCGGATGCCAACTACCACGGCATGTGCAGCAGCGGCCGGCTGGCGGACAAACAGCGCACCGGGCTGACCATTTGCGCGGCAATCGATACCGGCCGGCATGAGCACTTCATGCACCTGATCGGCCAGTCGCTGCTGGTATACATCCTGCTATCGGCCTTGCTGGGGGGCGTGTTGGCCTGGTGGGTGGCGCACAACGGTCTGGCGCCGCTGCGCGCCATGAAGGCCAGGGCGCAGGCCATTACCGGCCAGCAGCTGGACACCCAGATGCCGGTGGACTCGGTGCCGCCGGAAATGGCCGACCTGGCCGAATCACTGAACGCCATGCTGCGCCGGCTGCAAGAGGATTTTCGCAAGCTGTCGGAGTTTTCCTCCGACCTCGCGCATGAATTGCGCACCCCGATCAGCAACCTGCTCACCGAGACCCAGGTGGCCATTACCCAGCCACGCAGCGCCGACGAATACCGCGACATCCTGGCCTCCAATGCCGAGGAGTTCCAGCGGCTGGCGCGCACGGTGTCGGACATGCTGTTCCTGGCCAAGGCCGAGCACGGGCTGGTGCTGCCAAGCCGGGAGCAAATTGCCATCGAGGACGAAGTGGCGGCGCTGCTGGAATTCTACGATGCGCTGGCGGAAGAAAAGGCCATCTGCCTGCAGCGGCACGGCAGCGGCCAGCTGCTGGGCGACCGGCTGATGCTGCGCCGTGCGTTGAGCAACCTGCTCTCCAATGCGCTGCGCCATGCCCCGGCCGGCAGCGTAGTCACTGTAGACATCGTGCAGCAGGATACTGGCAGCACGGTGCGGGTGTGCAATGCCGGCAATTGCATACCGCCGGAGCAGCTGCCACGGCTGTTCGACCGCTTCTTCCGCGCCGACCCCGCCCGCGTGGCCGGCGACGCCGATGGCGCCGGGCTGGGGCTGGCCATCACCCGCTCGATTGCCGAAGTGCACGGCGGGCGCATCAGCGTTACCTCGACCGACAACAGCACCTGCTTCATCCTGTGGTTTCCCGCTCAGTCGCCGGTTGCGGGGTGAGCCGTATCCGCATAGTGAGCACACTGCCCGCCATGCTCCTCGGCCAGTCCCTGCAGGATGGGGCAGTCCGGCCGGCTGTCGCCGGAGCAGGCATCGGCCAGGGTCTGCAGGGTATTTCGCATGTCGCTCAGCGCCCGGATGCGTTCGTCCAGCCCGGCAATATGGCTTGCGGCCAACCTTTTGACATCGGCGCTGGCGCGGCCGGTGTCCTGCCATAGCGACAGCAGCACCCGAATCTGCTCCAACGGAAAGCCCAGGTTGCGCGCCTGGCGGATGAAACGCAGCAGGTGCACCTCGCGCTCGCTGTATTGCCGGTAACCCGCCTGCGTGCGCTGGCCCGGCGCAATCAGGCCGATGCTTTCGTAGTGGCGGACCATCTTGGCGGAAACGCCGCTGGCAGTAGCGGCCTGACCGATATTCATGCTTCGCTCCTCTTTTTATGACCAAGGGTATGACACAGGCAGGCCATGCGGCCCGCCTTGGTTTAATGCTGCTTGGCCGGCCGCCAGCGGTACAGCAGCAGCGCATTGGATACCACGCTGACACTGGACAAGGCCATAGCCGCCCCGGCCACGATGGGGCTGAGCATGCCCAGCGCCGCCAGCGGAATACCCACCAGATTGAAGATAAATGCCCAGAACAGGTTCTGCCGGATCTTGCGATAGGTACGGCGCGAAATGGCAATGGCCTGTGCCACCAGCGTAGGGTCACCGCGCATCAGCGTTACCCCCGCCGCCTGCATGGCCACATCGGTACCGGTGCCCATGGCCATGCCGACATCGGCCGCCGCCAGCGCCGGCGCATCGTTGACCCCGTCCCCCACCATGGCAACGCGGCTGCCATCCTGGCGCAGGCGGGCGATATGACCGGCCTTGTCGCCCGGCAACACCTCGGCAATCACTTCGTCGATGCCCAGCGCATCCGCCACCTGGCGTGCCGCCGCCCGGTTGTCGCCGGAGAGCATCACGCTGCGCACGCCCAGTGCGCGCAACTGGCTGATGGCGGCCGCGGCGGCCGGCTTGATGCTGTCGCCAAACGACAGCATGCCCAGCAGCTTGCCATCGCCGGCACGGGCCAGCCAGGACACGGTACGGCCCAGCAGCTCTTCCTCCTGCTGAAAGCGGTACAGCGCCGACAGGCTGATGCCGTGCTCCTGCATCAGCCGCTGGTTACCCAGCAGATATTCCACGCCATCCACCTGCCCGCGCAGCCCGCGCCCCGGCAGCGCCTGCAACTGCGCCACCCGGCTGGCGGGTGCCTCCGGCAGTGCCTGCAGCACGGCTCTGGCCAGCGGGTGCTCGCTGCCCTGCTGCAAACTGGCGGCCAGCTGCAGCAACTGCTGCTCGTTGCCGTTGGCCGCAATGCTGTGCAACAGCCGCGGCTTGCCCTCGGTAAGGGTGCCGGTCTTGTCGAAGGCCACCACCTGCACGCCATGCGCCAGCTCCAGCGCCTCGGCATCCTTGATCAGCATGCCATGCCGCGCCGCCACGCCGGTGCCGGCCATGATGGCAGTGGGCGTGGCCAGGCCCAGCGCACAGGGACAGGCAATCACCAGCACGGCTACGGCATTGAGAATCGCCTGCTCGACATCGCCACTGAACCACCACCAGCCAGCCAGCGTGAGCACGGCGATCAGCAGCACCACCGGCACGAACACCGCGCTCACCCGGTCCACCAGCCGCTGCACCGGCGCCTTGCCGGCCTGGGCATCCTCCACCATGCGGATGATGCGGGCCAGGGTGCTGTCCTCGCCCAGCGCCCGGGTTTCCACCAGCAGCAGGCCGTCGTGGTTGATGGCGCCGCCGGTAACGGTATCGCCGGCCTGCTTGCTGACCGGCAGGCTCTCGCCGGTCAGCATGGATTCATCCAGCTGGCTGCGCCCCTCGACGATCACGCCATCCACCGCCACCCGCTCGCCCGGACGTACCACCACCAGGTCGGCCAGCTGCACCTGCGCCAGCGGCAGATCCAGATCCACGCCATGCCGGCGCACCCTGGCTGTGGCCGGCCGCAGCGCCTGCAGTGCGCGAATCGCCGCCGTGGTCTGCTGCTTGGCGCGTGCTTCCAGCCATTTGCCCAGCAGCACCAGGGTGATCACCACCGCCGACGCCTCGAAATACAGATGCCCGCCGCCATGGTCGGCATGCAGCCACCACTGGTACAGCGACAGCCCGTATGCCGCGCTGGTGCCAATGGCTACCAGCAGATCCATATTGCCGCTGCGCGCCTGCAGCGCCTTCCAGCCGGCACGATAGAAGCGCGCCCCCAGCCAGAATTGCACCGGGGTTGCCAGCACAAACTGCAACCAGGCCGGCAGCATCCAGTGCTCGCCAAACAGTTCGCCGAACATCGGCAACACCAGCGGCAGCGACAGCAAGGCCGCCACTGCCACCGGCCACCACGGCACAGGCTGCGCAGCCGGGGCCGCCTGCGCCTGCTCGCGGATGCTGGCCTGGTAGCCGGCACGCGCCACGGCAGCCAGCAGCAGCGCATTGTCGCCACCAGCCGCCCAGCTGACGCGGGCGGTTTCGGTGGCGAGATTGACACTGGCGGCAGTCACGCCCGCCACGGCCAGCAGGGCTTTTTCCACCCGGCTGACGCAGCTGGCACAGCTCATGCCGCGGATATCCAGCTGCACCGTGTCGCTAGCAACCTGGTAGCCAGCACGCGCAATGGCGGCATGCGCCGCCTCCAGCGCGAAATGCGGCCCGGTGTGCAGGGTAACGGACTCGGTGGCAAGGTTGACGCTGGCCGCCTGGATACCCGGCACCTGGTGCAGGGCCTTCTCCACGCGGGAAACGCAGCTGGCGCACGTCATGCCCAGCACGGGAAAGCGCAGGGTCTGGCTGGCAGCTGCAGAGGCAGAACGGGACATGATGCGGACTCCTTTATCGAGGGTGTGAAGTCAGCATCGGCCTTGCCACGATGGGAAGGTCAAGCCCCGATTGCAGCAATTTTTTAGCGGCCGGCATCCGGCCCCAAAAACAACATGCCCCTGCACAAGGGCAGGGGCATGCTGGGGCAGGCCGGCAATTACAGCGGGCGCGCCGGGTAGCCCATATCGGTCAGCAGATCGCACACGCTCTGCAGCGTCTCTTCGGTGCGGATACTGGCGCGGCCACTGCTGCGGTCGATATCCACCGCTGCCTGGCTATCCAGATCCTTCAGCGCCTGGTTGATCTTGGCGACACAGCTGCCGCAGCCGATATTGTCTACTTGCAGGGTATACATGGCATGTCCTTTGCAGTGATGCGGCCAACCTTGGCCGTACCAGCAGTCTGGAGCTTGCCACGATGGCAAGGTCAACATCCATCTCGATGTTCCTGCATTGCACACTCGTGCGTGCCCGTTCAGGTGGACTTAAGGTGGGTACTGCTAGTCTGCTCTCCCGCAGAGGCTAGCTAGCCTTGAACAACCTTAGGCTACGTACATGGAAAACTGGAACCATCACCTCTTCATACTGATCAACGCAGGCAGCCAGCCGTCAACGGTCCTGCTGGCGATGGCAATGTTTCTTGCGCAATGGTTGATCTACGGCATCCCGCTGGTACTGGTATGGCTGTGGATCAGCGGCGGGCCGCGTGAACGGCATGCCGCCGTCAGTGCGGCCCTTGGCGTTGGTCTGGCATTGGTGGTGGGGCAGCTCATCACCACCGCATGGCCCCACCCACGTCCATTTATGATCGGCTTGGGTCATACCTTCCTGGCGCACAAGCCAGAGGCCTCATTTCCCAGCGATCACGCCACGGTCTTCTTCAACCTTGGCATGGGCATGCTGTTTGGTGGTTTACGCAAACTGGGGGCTGGGCTACTACTAGCTGGCGTTTTAGTCGGCTGGTCCCGTGTATTTTTGGGAGTACATTTCCCGCTCGATATCGTAGGGGCACTGCTTGTTGCGCTGCCCAGTGCCTGGTTGGTGTGGAGAGCCTTTCAGCATCAGGCCGGCGCTCAACTCATCATCGTTTTGGAAAATTTGTATGACCGTGGCTATCGCCGCGCTATCAAGCGATAGGCATGCTTCGGAGCTCACTCATGACAGCCGTGATAGATACCATCCCAGCAGGTTTCGGCAATGGCCGACTAGGTGGTGTCTGGGCGGAGATATTCAGAGACATACTCGCCACTCTCCCCAGCCTGTGCCGACTCTGGCGAGAGATACACTTCGCCCGAGTAACTGTCATTCGTCGAATAGTTCAAGCAGGCTCGCGAGAATCGTCCCTGCTGCCGAAGAATTGTATGAGCAGATTGTGCGAGAAAATGAGCAGCAGGCAGCCGCACAACCCGAATTGCGAGCTGTTTTGACCGGAGAGGAAATCTGGCTACGAGGCATTGTTCGTATCATCATTGCGGAGATTCACAGTGTAACTGTAACGGCGCGCGATATTTGGCACACTTTCGCGCAATCTTTGGCACCCTTCCCTGCCGCTAGTTAGCGCCAGTATTGACACTGAAACAGTCCGCCAAGCACTGCCGGCTCCCAGTTCGCAACCACCAGCTCCCGGCTGGTCTGTGGGCTGCCTTGGCTGTTCCCCGTGCTGTACTTGATGTCCAGCCCCTCCATCCAGAAGCCAGCAAACGCGGCCTGGATGTCCGGGTGGTCGTTGATGCTGACCATCACCTTGCCCTTGCAGTCACGCATCACCCTGGCCAACTGCTCGTACTAGTCTAAGTCGAACGGCACGCCATAACCCTCGGTTTACCAATACGGCGGATCGGCGTAGAAGAAGGTATGCGGTCGGTCGTAGCGCTTCAGGCAATCCTGCCAGCTGAGCCGCTCAATGTTGGTCCCGGTCAGCCGCAGGTGCGCGGCACTCAGGTTCTCTTCGATACGGCACAGGTTGACCATCTGCGCGGTGGTGGCGGTGCCATAGTTCTAGCCGTCCACCTTGCCGCTGAAGGCGTGGTGCTGCAGGTAGAAGAAGCGCGCGGCACGCTGGATATCGGTCAGCGTTTCCGTGCGGGTCATCTGCTGCCACTTCAACACTTCGCGGCTGCTCAGTGCCCATTTGAACTGGCGGACAAACTCTTCCAGGTGGTGCTGCACCACCCGGTAGAGGTTCACCAGTTCGCCGTTCACATCATTCAGCACCTCGACCGGTACCGGCACCTGGCGCAGGAAGTACAGCGCGGCGCCGCCGCAGAACAGCTCGACGTAGCACTCGTGCGGGGGAAACAGCGGGAACAGCTTGTCAGCCAGACGGCGCTTAGCGCCCAGCCAGGGCATCGTTCAAATCGGTCTTGCGCCCAGGAACATTCTTCGCCTCCCAGGTGTTGACCGGGAAGACTTCAAAGCCACACGCTGCCAGTATTTCGTAAGCAGGAATCCAGTACGCCCCCGTGGATTCCATCGCTACGGTGCGGATACTGACTTGCTTGAGCCAGTTGGCCATCGCGTGAAGTCCTGGGTAAAGCTACGGAAGGGCGTACTGGCAAGTCATCGCGTTCCGGGGAAACTGCAACAGCGTGAAATTACGTACCGATGTCGATATCCACCTTAAGTAGTGTCCACTAGGAGCGGGACAAACCAACACTGCATCAATATTACTTCATCACGATTGATTTATCATTGACACAATAAAAAAGCAGAAAAAAAAGAAACTTAATGGCAAAAAATTGATCAATAAATAATAGCACACGCACCACAGCATCAAGCATGCGCTAATGATTTTTTGCAATATTCATAGGCATATATTTCACGCCTAATTCATATGAAATTACAGCCTAAACGAAACCATTAGTTTTTTAGATTGTAGCCATGGCGTTTCATGCGTTAGTAATTTTTAGCATTAAAAATATATACTATAGATTCAATATTCCCACCTAGCTCATCTTTAAATTTATTCAAAGCAACCATTGCTGCGATGACCGTTCACCCTATAGGAGAACTGAAAATGCGCTATCTCGTTCTTGTGTTGTCTTTGCTGTTTTACCCCACGACCTCACTTCATGCTCAGGTTACTGTTGGCATTGGCATGGCATTTCCGGGCATCGATATCGGCATCAACCTACCTATGTATCCATCTCTAGTCAGGGTACCTGGTTATCCAGTCTATTACGCTCCTCAGGTGGATATAAATTTCTTCTTTTATGATGGACTGTATTGGGTATATGAGGATGACCGCTGGTTTGCCGGCAGCTGGTATAACGGGCCATGGGTCATGGTAGAGCCAGAATATGTCCCACTCTTTATACTACGAATTCCGGTACGTTATTACCGTAGACCACCTGCGTATTTTGGCGATTGGCGTGTAGATCGCCCGCCGCGCTGGGGAGAATATTGGGGGCCTAAGTGGGCAAGACGTCATAAAGACTGGGATCGCTGGAGTCACTCATCAGTACCGGCCGCACCGTTGCCCAACTATCAGCGAGACTACTCGGGCAGCCGCTACCCGGGCTCAGTAGAGCAGCAATATTCGATTCGATCGCGGAGCTACCGCTATCAGCCACGTGAGCCGGTTGTACAGCAGCATTTTCAGCCAAGAAATCAGCCGCAGCATGAGCAGTCACGCCCACAGTGGCAACGACAACCCGAATCACAATGGCAGCAACAGCAGCGACAAGTACCACAAGAGCAGTCACAACAACGACAGCAACCACAAGAGCCGCAGTGGCAATATCGACAACAACCGCCACAAAGTAACCATCAAGGCAGGCCGCGTGCCGAACAGCATCGGCAGGTACCTGGCTCGCAGTCTTCTCCAATTCAATATCCGCAGAAGATGCCAGCCAAGAAGCATCCACCCAATATGTGGCCGCCAGAAACGGAGCAGTAACCTCGGAGGAATGGAAAACAAATTTGGACGAAGCCGATCACCCAGCCAGGAAGAAAAGCGGCTGCTTTTAGTACAATTAGCACCGCGCCCTCTCTATGGCTGCTCAGAGTAGCGCAGCCGCTTTGACTGGCCGTGCAAAGTCATCAGCTGGGTCAAAGCGGTCGTCCATTCCACTGCTTTGAGAGTCAGTTTTTCGGTTACATATCGGCAACTTGCAGACGCCTAAAAAACTGAGATGGCTCACTAATGATTAAATTGTTTTGGCCGCTGCTTGCAAACAGCTCATGAAATGCTGGGCAACCGGGGTGAGAAGAATGTTCCTGCGCATGATGATGCTCATCTCCAGTGCCGGTAACGGATTTTCCAGCGGGATTTGCTGCAGCCCGTAACTGGCAATCTGTTGTGCCAGCAGCCGCGAGAACAGCACAAGCGTATCCGTACCAGAAACCAACCCCAGCGCAATAGCGAATGACGAACACGGAATCAGGCGGCTGGGCAGCGGTAGCCCTTCGCGCTCGAACATCGTCTCCATGACGCTATGTTGAAAACCGCCAAAGGGGATGGTCGTCGACCATTGCGCCTCGGTCAGGTCTGCCAGATGGCGCACACTGGATAGCGGGTGCCCTGCCCGCGCCATCACGACAAAATCGGTTGAGAACAACGGCAGGCTGATCAGGTCATCATCCAGCATGTCGGGTAGCACATGCGAAACGACAAAATCGATCGACCCATCCCGCAGATACTGTGCCGCCTGCGGAAATTTGACCTCCATGAACGACAACTCGGCTTCCGGGGCCGCCTGTTGAAACTGCTCCAGAGCCTTCGGCAGGATAGTCAGTGCAATGGTTGATGTCGCGCTGATACAGACCTTGCCACGCATCTCTCCCTTGATCTGAGCAATCTCCTCGCGTGCGCGCCGAGCGTCTTCGAGTATCTGCTTGGCGCGCGTTTTGAGCGACGCGCCGTACTCGGTCAACTCCACACCCTGCACGCTACGCGTCATCAGCACGACCCCCAGATCGCTTTCCAGCTCTTGCACGGAGCGTGTCACCGCGGGCTGCGTCAGATCAAGACGCCGGGCAGCTGCGCGCAGGCTTTTTTCTTCCGCAACGGCAACGAACACCTGCAATTGCTGCAATTTCATGGCTCACCCATCGATAAACAAAAGTAATCATTTTCAAAAAAATTACATCTTTTCAGAGCACCAATCAATCTTTATCGTGGCCTCCATAACGGTGCGGCACACGGCGGCACCATGAGCAACCCCTTCCCGTGATGCGGGAAACAGCCAGAGAGCCTAGCGATATGGACATTGCAAAGCGTTATTGCGAAACCGGCGACCTTGCCACCGCAGTCGAAGGGCTGCGGGCAATCCGGCACCAGATACATCAGAACCCCGAGCTGGCTTACGAAGAAACCGAAACCGCCGCCCTGGTTGCCCGAAAGCTGGCGGATTGGGGTTACGAGGTCACTACCGGCGTCGGGCACACCGGCGTGGTCGGTACGCTCAGGGTGGGAGATGGCAAGCGCAGCATCGGCATCCGCGCCGACATGGATGCCCTGCCGATTCACGAACAAACCGGCCTGCCCTATGCCAGTCAGCACCACGGCAAGATGCATGCCTGCGGTCACGATGGGCACACCACCATGCTGCTGGGCGCGGCGCAGTACCTGGCTGAAACGCGCCGTTTCTCCGGTACCGTACACCTGTATTTCCAGCCAGCCGAGGAGCACGGCATCAACAGCGGCGCACTCAGCATGATCCGGGATGGGCTGTTCGATCGCTTTCCCTGCGATGCGGTGTTCGGCATGCACAACCACCCCGGTGCACCGGCGGGCACCTTCCTGTTTCGCAGTGGGCCGTTCCAGGCGGCCGGCGACAACGTCTACATCACGATCAAGGGCTGCGGTGGCCATGCGGCGCGCCCGCACCTGACGATTGATCCGGTAGTGGTCGCATCCAGCATCGTGATGGGGCTGCAAACCATCGTCGCCCGCAATGTCGAGCCGGGACAGGCGGCAGTGGTGACCGTAGGTGTGCTGCAAGCCGGCAGCGCCAACAACGTCATCCCGCATGCGGCCCGGCTTGAACTCAGTGTCCGCTCGTTCTGCCCGGAAGTCCGCGCCCTGCTCAAGGAGCGCATCACCGCCCTGGTGCAGCAACAGGCTGCCAGCTATGGCGCCCAGGCAGAAATCGAATACCTGATGGGCTACCCGGTAGTCATCAACAGCGACCGCGAAACCGCGTTTGCGATCCAGGTGGCGCAAGAGCTGGTGGGAGCCGACAAGGTAGTACCGCATACCGCCCAGCTGATGGGCAGTGAGGATTTCGCCTACATGCTGCAACAGCGCCCCGGCTGCTACCTGCGCATCGGTAACGGCGAGGGCGAGGACGGCTGCATGGTCCATAACCCGGGCTACGACTTCAACGATCACAACCTGCCTGTCGGCGCCGCCTACTGGGCGCGCCTGGCCGAGCGCTTCCTGGCGTTGCCGCTTGAGGACTGACGCACACAGCCAGCAGGAGCAATGCCCCCGGCCAGCCAGCACAAAGCAAAGCCTATAGCAGGTTGGCCGCAACCCCCGGTAGTACCCCGCATGTCTATGGAGAGTCACATGAAGAAGCTAGCAATTACTGTTGTTATGGCCCTGGCTGCCAGCGGCGTTTATGCCAAGGACTGGACCGTCATCCGTTTCGGCGTCAATCCGAGTTATGCCCCGTTCGAGTCCAAGGCTTCCAGTGGCAAGCTGGTTGGCCTGGATATCGACCTGGGCAACGCCATCTGTGCGCAGCTCAAGGCCAAGTGCGTGTGGGTAGAGAATGGCTGGGACGGCATCATCCCGGCGCTGAAAGCCAAGAAGTTCGACGCCATTCTCTCCTCCATGAGCGTGACCGAGAAGCGCCTGACGCAGATCGATTTCTCCGACAAGATCTACCGCAGCCCAGCCCGGCTAGTAGCGAAAAAAGGCGCCAGCATCCTACCAACAGCCGAAGGACTCAATGGCAAGCGGGTGGGTGTCGAGCAGGGCTCGACGCAGGAAACCTATGCCAAAACCTACTGGGAACCCAAGGGGGTAACGGTAATTGCCTACCAGAATCAGGATCTGGTGTATCAGGACTTGCTGGCCGGACGACTGGATGCCGCACTGCAGGACTCGGTACAGGCGGAGGTGGGCTTTCTGAAGAGTGCGGAAGGACGTGACTATGTCTTTGCCGGGCCGGCACTGCATGACACCAAAACGCTGGGAGTCGGCGCCGCCATCGGTCTGCGCAAGGAAGATGCCGAACTGAAGAAAGTCCTCAATGGCGCCCTGACCGAGATCCACAAGAACGGCACCTTCGACAAGATCCAGAAGAAATATTTCTCCTTCGATATCTACAACTGACCGTTAGCCGGCACATCAAGGCCGGGAGCGCGAATGCCGCTGCCCGGCCCCGTCAGCATGGCAAATCGGCCAGCTGGATGCTATCGGCCGTGAACGCGTTGCGGTTCATGCGTGCGATATCGATTTGTGAGGAATCAAGATATGTTTTTACAAGGCTATGGCCCGCTGATTGCAAGTGGCGCCTGGATGACGATCAAACTGGCACTACTGTCGATGCTGGCATCGGTGTTGATCGGGCTCATCGGTGCCAGCTCCAAGTTGTCCGGCAGCCGCCTGTTGCGCGGTCTTGCCTCCGCCTACACCACGCTGATCCGCAGTGTGCCCGACCTGGTGCTGATGCTGCTGCTGTTTTACAGCCTGCAAATACTGCTCAACCAGGCCACCGAGTGGGCCGGCGTCGAACAGATCGACATCGACCCTTTCCTGGCCGGCGTGGTGACCATGGGGTTCATCTATGGCGCCTATTTCACCGAGACCTTCCGTGGCGCCTTCCAGGCCGTACCGCGCGGCCAGATCGAGGCGGCGGTGGCCTACGGCATGAAGCCGTGGCAGGTGTTCCGCCGCGTGCTGTTCCCGCAGATGATGCGCTTCGCGCTGCCGGGCATCGGCA
>CAMLGD010000027.1 GCA_946479405.1 uncultured Vogesella sp. | reverse complement strand
GCAGCAGGTGCTTGAACTTGTCCTCCAGCCGCGCGATACGCTCGTCGTAGCTGGGCACGCCCTCGGTGCCGGCCACGAAGATGTAGGGGATGGTCTCGTCGCCGTGGATGTCCAGGAACAGATCGACGCCGGTTTCCTGCATCTTGTTGCGCACGTGGAACACCTCCGGGCTGGTTTCTGCGCTCGGGTTCAGCCATTCGCGGTTCAGGTTGGCGCCGGCGGCGTTGGTACGCAGGTTGCCCAGTACCGAGCCGTCCGGGTTCATGTTCGGCACGATGTAGAAGGTGGCGCGGTCCAGTAGTGCGCGCGAGGTCGGGTCCAGCGTGTCCAGCAGGCGGGTGATCAGGCCCTCGACAAACCATTCGGCCATGGTTTCGCCCGGGTGCTGGCGTGCGGTCACCCATACTTTCAGGTCCGATTCCACTTCGTGGCCGATGGTCAGCAGATTGATGTCGCGGCCCTGCACCGTGGAACCCAGGTCGGAGACCTGACACAGGCCGGAGCTTTGCGCCATGCCGATCAGGTTCAGGTGCTGCTCGTGCGAATAAGGCTCGAAGTAGGCGTAGTAGATGCTGCCGGCCAGCGGCGCATGCTCGATCACCAGCTCGTTGCCATCGGTGTACGTTGGTACGCGGAACCAGTTCACGCGGTCGTAGGACGCCACCGCCTGATAGCCATCCCAGCTGTTGGGGTAGGCGGTTTCGTTCAGGTTGAGAAAGCGCAGCTTGCAAGTCTCGTAGGCAGCACCCTGCAGTCGGAAATAAAACCATTGCGCAAAGTCCGAGGCATTGTCCTTGCGGATACGCAGCTGGATATCGTCAAAGCTGGTGGCGGAAACTACCTCAATGCTGCCGGCATCGAAATTGCTGCTGATTTTCATGTGGTGCATCCTTCCTGATCAAGGGCGGGATTGTAGACCGCTTGGCGGCCGCCGTCATGGTTGGCCGCAGGCGCGATCAAGTGTTTGAACAATTGCTTACTGGGCGTGCGCCTGTTCCAGGCTGTCGATTTCTTCCTGCAGTGCCAGCCAGTCCATTTCCACTTCTTCCAGCTGACTGCAGACCTCGCCCTGGCGCTTGACACTGCTGCTCAGCTGCTGGCGATTGGCGTCATTGTAGGCATCTTCCGATGACAGAAACGCTTCCAGCGCGGCTTTTTCCTGCGACAACGCGTCCAGCTGCTTTTCCAGCTTGTTCAATTTGTTCAGCAGCGGCTTTTTGGCCGCGGCCAGTTTTTGCCGCGCCTCTGCTTCCTGCCGCTTCTGTTCCTTGCGGCCAACGTTCTGCGCATCGCCACCGCTCGGGCTGCCGCTCTGGCCCTGTTGCGCCAGCTGTGCCAGGCGCCACTGGCGATAGTCTTCCAGGTCGCCATCGAAGGCGCTGACGGTACCATCCGCCACCAGCCAGAAATCGTCGGTGGTGGCTTCCAGTAGGGCGCGATCGTGCGACACCACCACCAGCGCACCGGCAAAGTCCTGCAGCGCTATGGTCAGCGCATGGCGCATTTCCAGGTCCAGGTGGTTGGTCGGTTCGTCCAGCAGCAGCAGGTTGGGCTTCTGCCACACGATCAGCGCCAGTGCCAGTCGCGATTTCTCGCCGCCGGACATCGGCCCTACCGGGTCGGTGACGTTATCGCCACGGAAGTTGAAACCGCCGAGAAAGTTGCGCAGCTCCTGTTCGCGCACTTCCGGCGCCAGCTTCTGCATATGCCACAGTGGCGATTCGTCCGAGCGCAGCGTGTCCAGCTGGTGCTGGGCGAAGTAGCCGATCTTCAACATCTGTGCGCTGATCAGCTCGCCAGACTGCGGTTTGAGCTCGGCGGCCAGCAGCTTCACCAGCGTGGACTTGCCGGCGCCGTTGACGCCCAAGAGGCCGATACGGCTGCCGGCCATTACTGACAGGCTGATGCGCTGCAGGATGGGCTGCGCACCGTAACCGACGCTGATGTTGTCCAGTCGCAGCAGCGGGTTGGGCAGGTTGTCCGGGGTGTCGAAGTGGAAGTCGAACGGAGAGGCGATATGCGCCGGCGCCACGCGCTCCAGCTTCTCCAGCGCCTTGACGCGGCTCTGTGCCTGGCGCGCCTTGCTGGCCTTGGCCTTGAAGCGGGTGATGAACGATTCCAGATGCGCGATCTCGCGCTGCTGTTTCTCGAAGGCCCCTTGCTGCCGCGACAGCTTCTCGGCGCGCATCACCTCGAACTGGCTGTAGTTGCCGGTGTACAGCGTCAGTGTTTGCGAGGCGACTTCCACGATGTGGGTGGTCACGCTATCCAGAAAATCGCGGTCGTGCGAGATCACCAGCAGTGTGCCCGGATAGGCCTTCAGCCAGTCTTCCAGCCACAACACCGTTTCCAGATCCAGGTGGTTGGTGGGTTCGTCCAGCAGCAGCAGGTCGGAGCGGCACATCAGCGCCTGCGCCAGGTTCAGGCGCATGCGCCAGCCACCGGAAAACTCCGCCACCGGGCGTTGTTGCCCCTCCTGACTGAAACCCAGGCCGGTAAGCAGCCGTGCGCCGCGCGAGGGCGCGGCATAGCCGTCGATACGCGCCAGTTCTTCGTGCAGATGGCCGATAGCGTGGCCGTCGCCGCTATGTTCGGCGGCGGCCAGCTGCTGTTCCAGGCTGCGCAGTTCGGCATCGCCATCCAGCACGTAGTCCAGCGCACTGCGCTGCAGCGCCGGGGTTTCCTGCGCCACATGCGCCATGGTCCAGTGTGCCGGCACGATGGCATCGCCGCTTTCGGCGTGCAGTTCGCCGCGCAACAGCGCGAACAGGCTGGACTTGCCGGCGCCGTTGGCGCCAACCATGCCGACCTTATTGCCGGGGTTGATGGTGAGGTTGGCCGCAACAAGCAATTCTTTCAGGCCGCGGCGCAGGGTGAGGTTCTTTAGCTGGATCATGTTTTCTTGGGGCTACGGCAGCGCCCGGGTGTTCCGGCGCAACGCTGTTGGCGGATGCGGCCAACCATGTTGCAATACCGGGAGGGGGCGCGGTGTTTTCCGTAGCTGCCGTGGGGTTCCGTGGCAAAAATTCAGGGTTATACCGCCGGCAGGCTGGACAGATCCCAGCGTGGCTTCACGGTGAAGCCGCCGGCAGCCTGGGCTTGCGACAGGCGCATGGCGCCGGCGAAGGCGATCATGGCGCCGTTGTCGGTGCACAGCTTCAGCGGCGGGTAATACACCGCGAACTTGCGGCGCTTGGCGGCGGCATCCAGTGCCGCGCGCAGCTGTTTGTTGGCGCCGACGCCGCCGGCCACCACCAGCTGGCTCATGCCGGTCTGCTTCAGCGCCTGCTGGCATTTGCTTACCAGCACCTCGACGATGGCTTCCTGGAACGCGCGGCAGATGTCCTTGCGCGCCTGCTCGTCGATACCGCCATGCTCGGCCTGCACCTGCTTGCTCAGCGTCAGCACCGCGGTCTTGAGGCCGGAAAAGCTCATGTCCAGATCGCCGGAGCGCAGCATCGGCCGTGGTAGGGTAAAGCGCGCCGGGTCGCCTTCCTCGGCCAGCTTCGACAGCAGCGGGCCGCCGGGGTAGGGCAGGCCCAGCAGTTTTGCGGTCTTGTCGAAGGCTTCGCCGGCGGCATCGTCCAGCGTTTCACCCAGGATCTGGTACTGGCCGACGCCGCGCACCGCCATGATCTGGGTGTGGCCGCCGGAAACCAGCAGCGCCAGGAACGGAAACGTTGGCCGCGGCTCCGCCAGCAGCGGTGACAGCAGGTGGCCTTCCAGGTGGTGCACCGGAATCACCGGCTTGCCGAGGCCAAAGGCCAGCGCATTGGCAAAGCTGGCGCCTACCAGCAGCGCGCCGCCCAGCCCCGGCCCCTGGGTGTAGGCCACCGCGTCGATGTCCTGCAGGCTGACGCCGGCTTCGGCCAGGCAGGCGTCGGTCAGCGGGCGGATGCGGCGGATGTGGTCGCGGCTGGCCAGCTCCGGCACCACACCGCCGTACTCGGCGTGCATGGCCATCTGGCTGTGCAGCTGGTCGGCGATCAGGCCGCGTTCGGTGTCGTACAGGGCGACGCCGGTTTCGTCACAGGACGATTCAATACCAAGTACAAGCATTATTGGGCTTCAAAACAAATCAATCTTTTCATTTTACCGGTGATTCTTTGTCCGCCCAAATCGGCAATGTTAGGCTAGGCGCCTGTTTTGAGCGGAGAACAACAATGAAGGCCAGATTGAAGTGGGTGGACGGGGTGTGTTTCATGGGGGAAACCGGTAGCGGCCATGCGGTGGTGATGGATGGCGCGCCGGAAGGCGGCGGCCGCAATCTGGGCCCGCGCCCGATGGAATTGCTGCTGCTGGGCACCGCCGGCTGTACCAGCTACGACGTGATCAACATCCTGAAAAAGTCGCGCCAGGACGTGCGCGATTGCTGGGTGGAAATGGATGCCGAGCGTGCCGAGGTCGACCCCAAGGTGTTTACCCGTATTCACTTCCACTTTGTGGTGGTTGGCCGCAACCTGAAGCCGGAGGTGGTGGAGCGCGCCATCTCGCTGTCAGCAGACAAATATTGTTCCGCCTCCATCATGCTGGGCAAAACCGCCGACATTACCCACGATTTCGAGATTCGCAGCGACGATTGATGCGGCCAACCTTGCGGCGGTTGCCGCGGATAACGTATCAGGTACAACAGGCCCGGCAGCTGCCGGGCCTTGTCTTTTCTGCGCGGGTGGCAGCCTGCCGCCATCTCTCGCCCCGCCCTGCCGTGCTGGCCTTGTCAGGCCGAGGCGCGATACGCGAAATCTGCAACGCCACCGGCAAGCGGTGGCGTTTTGCTTTACTGGGCGGCAAATCTTGCCGCTTGCCGCCTTGCCGCCATCGATGCCACTCGGCAGAGGCCTGATTTTCTTGAGGGTTAATCGCAAAAAAATGTTGGCACGCATCGTGCTTTAACATGGCTATTCCACCTGACTGGTGCCGTGCCATGTTGAACAAGATGTCCCAGCAACTCGACTTTCTGCAGCATTCGCTCGATCTGCGAGCCAAGCGTGCGGAAGTGATTGCCGGCAATATCGCCAACGCGGACACCCCGGGTTACAAGGCGGTTGACTTCGACTTTGCCAAGGCGCTGCAGGCGCAGACCAGCCAGCAGAATAGTTCGCTGGGCATGGCGCTGACCGATAGCCGCCATCTGACCGGCCGTGGCAGCCAGGCAGCGGGGGGCGAGCTGCAGTATCGCAGCGCGGTACAGCGCAGCATCGACGGCAACTCGGTGGATATGGATATCGAGCGCGCGGCTTATACCGACAATGCGCTCAAGTATCAAAGCACGCTGACTTTCCTCGGCCGCCGTATCAGCGGCCTGATGGATGCCATCAAGGGCGGCCAATAATCATGTCTCTGTCTAATGTCTTCAATATTGCCGGCTCGGCGATGACCGCGCAGTCGATGCGCCTGAACCTGGTGGCCAGCAATATCGCCAACGCGGAAAGCTCCACCAGCTCCACCGGCGAACCGTACCGTGCGCGCCATGCCGTGTTTACCGCTACGCCGGTAAAGGCCGATGTGCCGCAGGTGGCCGGTGTGCGTGTCACCGCCGTGGCGGAGGATACCTCGCCGTTCCGCATGAAGTACCAGCCGGGTCATCCGCTGGCAGACGAGAACGGCTACGTGAAGATGTCCAACGTCAATCTGGTGGAAGAAATGGCGGACATGATCTCCGCTTCGCGCTCCTACCAGACCAACGTCGAAATTGTGAATACCGCCAAGACCTTGCTGCAAAAGACCTTGCAGCTGGGGCAGTAAGCTGATGCCGGGAGGGTGTGATGTCCACCATTGCTAATACCAAGTACAACCAGACGATTCTGGACCAGATCAACGGCGGCAGCAGCCAGTCGAACAATGCGGCCAACGTGACCTCCGCCGAGGAGATCCAGAACCGCTTCCTGAAGCTGCTGACCACCCAGATGAAGTCGCAGGATCCGCTCAACCCGATGGACAACAGCCAGATGACGACGCAGATGTCGCAGATCAGCACCGTGTCCGGTCTGGAAAAGCTCAACTCGACGCTGAAGGTGATGATGGACTCGCAGCTGGCGAGCCAGTCGATGGCGGCGGTCAGCGTCATCGGCAAGAAGGTGCTGGCGGAGGGTAATGCGCTCAACTTGAAGGATGGTACGGCGCCCGGCTTGCTGAAACTGTCGGCACCGGCGGACAAGGTGTCCATCGATATCCGCGACAGCAATGGCAAGCTGCTGCGCTCGCTGGATATCGCAGGTGGCGATGCCGGCATGCTCAGCTACAGCTGGGATGGCAAGGATATGAATGGCGCAGCAGTGGCGGATGGCAGCTACAGCGTGCAGGTTAGTGCCAGCAACGCCGGTACCGCGGTGGCCGCATCGTCGTTGCAAGGTTATATGGTCAGTGCAGTGGCATTTGAAAATGGACAACCCCAGTTGGTTCTTTCTTCCGGACAGCGCGTGGGCCTGTCGGATGTGGAATTGATTACGGCTTAAGCGTTCGAGGAGAGAATCATGGGTTTTCAACAAGGTCTGAGTGGTCTGAATGCAGCCAGTAAATCGCTGGATGTAATCGGCAACAACGTTGCCAACGCCAATACCGTTGGCTTCAAGCAATCGCGTGCCGAGTTTGCCGATATCTACGCCAACAGCCTGTCGGCGATCAGCAATACCCAGGTGGGTATTGGCGTGCAGACGGTGAACGTGGCACAGAGTTTTTTCCAGGGTAACGTCACTACCACGCAAAACCCGCTGGATCTGGCGATTTCCGGCCCAGGCTTTTTCCAGGTGAACTCCGCCGAATCGGGCGATGGCGTGTCGGCCTATACCCGTAACGGCCAGTTCAAGCTGAACAAGGATGGCTACTTTGAAAACAACGGTTACTTCCTCACCGGCTACCAGCTGGACTCCTTTGGCAATGAAATCGGTGCCGAAGGGCCGTTGAGCATTTCCAACCTGGCGCAGGGTGTGGCCAAGGCCACCACCAATATCGACTGGAGCTTCAACCTGGATGCCGACAGCACCCGTACACCGGCAATTGCCTACACCGCCGGTGGTGGTTACGACGTGCCGGATGTAACGGTGCGTGGCTCCTACTCCTACACCAATACCAGCAAGTTCTATGACAACTTCGGCTCGCCGCATGAAGTGACGGTGTTCTTCGTGAAGCGTAATGCCGGGACCAATACCTGGGATGTGTATCGCCAGCTTGATGGTGGTACCGTCACCAACGCGGATGGTTCGGCGGCACCGGCCACTGCGCCATACCAGGTAACCTTCGATTCGTTGGGGCAATTAAATAGCCCGACGCCACCGACCTTCCAGATTGGTGTCGCTGAAGGTGTGACCTTGGCCAACCCGATTACCATCGATTTGAGCAAAACCACGCAGTATGCTGGCGAGTTTGCGGTGACCGGGCTGAATAATGACGGTTACCCGCTAGGTAGCCTGGCCAGTGTTAACGTCGGCGGTGACGGCCTGGTCAGTGCACGTTTTTCCAACGGCTATGTGCAGAACGTTGGTCACATCAAGTTGTACAACTTCGTCAACCCGCAAGGCCTGCGCCCGGTCGGTGACAACCGCTGGCTGTATACCGACAGCGCTGGTGCCAAGACCGTCGGCAGCCCTGACTCAGCTGGCCTGGGTGCGTTGCAGTCCGGCGCGCTGGAAGACTCCAACGTGGATACCACGCAGGAACTGGTGAACATGATCGTGGCGCAGCGCTATTACCAGGCCAACGCGCAGACCATCAAGACCCAGGACTCTGTGCTGCAGACGCTGCTGAACCTCCGCTAACCATTGATCTGACGGGTGTGAACTAAATGGACAAGATGCTGTATCTGGCAATGAATGGCGCCAAGCACGTGGATCTGCAACAGGCCACCACCGCCAACAATCTTGCCAACGTTCACACCAATGGTTTCAAGGCCGACCTTGCCTCGTTCCGCGCGCTACCGGTCGTCGGCGATGGCGCGCCGACCCGTGTCTATCAGGTGGACAACACCATCGGTCATGACCTGTCGCAGGGCGTGCTGCAGCAGACCGGCAATGATTTCGACTTTGCCGTCACCACACCGGGCTTTTTTGCCGTGCAGTTGCCGGATGGTGGCGAAGCCTACACCCGCAATGGCGGTTTTGAGCTGGATGCGACCGGAACCATGCGTACGCGCACTGGCATGGCAATTGCTGGTGAGACCGGCCCGCTGCAGATTCCGGAAGGCTACAAGGTGGATGTGCGTCAGGATGGCTATGTCTATGCCATTCCCGCCAATGGTGGCGCGCCGCAGGAGGTTGGCCGCATCAAGCTGGTCAACCCGCCGGCCAACACCATGTACAAAGGCGACGACGGTCTGTTCCGCCAGAGCAACGGCGAGGATGCCGATGCCGATCCGGCCGTGCGGGTAAAGAGTGGATTTCTGGAGGCCAGCAACGTCAATGCCGTCGATAGCCTGGTACAGATGATCAGCCACGCCAAACAATACGACCTGAACGTCCGCATGATGCAAACCGCGGATCAGGATGCTCGCCAGGCGACACAGATCCTGTCGCTGAACGCGTAACGATAAAGATAGCCAGGTAACGACACCATGATGCGTTCGCTCTACATCGCCAAGACCGGTATGGAATCCAGCCAGTTTCGGCTGGACGTGATTTCCAACAACCTGGCCAACGTGGGTACCAAGGGCTTCAAGCGCAGCAATGCCGTGTTCGAAGACCTAATGTACCAGACGCTGCGTGAGCCCGGCTCGCGTTTGCAGACCGGCGAAGAGTTGCCGACCGGGCTGCATGTCGGTCTGGGCTCGGCGGCTACCGCCACGGCGCGGGTGCATACCCAGGGCGGCCTGTCGACTACCGACAATGTGTTTGATCTGGCGGTGAATGGCCGTGGCTTCTTCAAGGTAACCACCCCGGACGGTGAAACCGCCTACACCCGCAATGGCCAGTTCCAGCGCGGCCCCACCGGGCGGCTGGAAACGGCGGAAGGTTACCCGCTGCAACCGGAAATCACGGTGCCGGACGGCACGGGCTTCCAGGTGGCTGCCGACGGCACGATTTCCTATATCCCGGCGGGCGATACCACGCGGGTGGATGCCGGCCAGCTGGAGCTGGCAGATTTCATCAACCCGGCTGGTCTGGAAAGCCTGGGCGGCAATCTTTACCGCGAAACCACCGCTTCCGGCGCACCGGTTGCCGGTACTGGCGGCTTGCTGGGCTTTGGTGCGATCAAATCTGGCTTTCTCGAAGAATCCAACGTCAACGTGGCCGAGGAGCTGGTGGGCATGATTCAGGCGCAGCGCGCATACGAAATGAACTCGCGCGCCATCAAGACGTCGGATGAAATGCTGCAGCGCCTGACGCAGCTGTAATCGATCGGGGTGAAGGTGATGAATAAACTGCTGCCGTTGTTTTGCTCCCTGCTGCTGCTGGCGGCATGCAGTACCCAGACGCCGCCCATTACCCAGCAGCCGATGTCGCTGCGCCCGCAGATTCAGCCGGTGGCGATTTCGCCGCAAGGCTCCATCTTCCAGTCCGGCAGCTATCAGCCGTTTTTCGAGGACAAGGTGCCGTTGCGTGTCGGCGACATCCTGACTGTCACCATCAGCGAAAGCTCGACCTCCTCGAACAAGGAAGATTCGGCCGGTAACCGCCAGTCCAGCATCGACGGCTCCATTGGCGCTTCGCTGTCGCTGCCGTTTGTGCCGGGGGCGCTGGAGAAAAAACTGGCTGGCACCTCGCTGACGGGCAGCGGCTCGGCCAGTGAGTCCGGCAAGACCAGTAGCTCTAATAGCAGCCGCTTCCAGGCCACGATTACGGTGACGGTGATCGATGTCTACCCGAATGGCAATTTGCTGGTCAGCGGCGAAAAGCAGGTCAAGGTCAACAGCGAGCACGAGTTCGTACGTTTGTCCGGGGTGGTGAATCCGCGTGATATTGCCCAGAACCGTACGATTGAATCGACCCGGCTGGCCGATGCGCGCATCGAGCAGATCAATCAGGGGCGCAGCCGCTCTTACAACGATGTGGGCTGGCTGCAGAAAATCTTCCTGGCGGTGATGCCGTTCTGAAGCGGAAAACAAACATGAAACGATGGCTGGTGCTGTTGCTGGCGAGCCTGCTGTGTGTCAATGCACAGGCGGCGCAGCGGCTGAAGGAAATTAGCAGTGTGGCGGGGGTGCGTTCCAACCCGCTGCTTGGTTACGGCCTGGTGGTGGGGCTGGACGGCAGTGGCGACAAGTCCGGCTCGTCGCCGTTTACCACCCAGTCGCTGGCCAATATGCTCAACCAGCTGGGGGTGCAGGTGCCGGTTGGTACCAAGCTCGACCCCAAGAATGTGGCGGCGGTGTCACTTACCTCAGTGCTGCCGCCGTTTGGCCGTCGCGGCCAACCTTTGGATGTCACGGTATCGTCGATTGGCGATGCCAAGAGCCTGAAGGGTGGCACGCTGCTGCTGTCGCCGCTGAAGGGCGCAGACGGTCAGATCTATGCGTTGGCGCAGGGTAATGTGGTGGTGGGCGGGGCCGGTGCCGCCTCAGGCGGTAGCAAGGCGCAGGTCAATCACCTCAGTGTTGGCCGCATCCCGGCTGGTGCCACCATCGAACGCGAAGTGCCGAACGCCTTTGCCAGCAGCGAAGTGGTGATGCTGAACCTGCAGGAATCGGATTTCACCACCGCCAACCGCGTGGTGATGGCAGTGAATCGCGAGTTTGGCGCCAACACCGCCCGCGCGCTGGATGGCGCCTCGGTGGAGGTGCGGGCACCGCAGGACAGCAACAGCCGCATCCAGTTTCTGTCGAGGCTGGAAAACATCAACGTGGAGCCGGGCGAGGATACGCCGCTGGTGATCATCAACGCCCGTACCGGCTCCATTGTGATGAACAAGGCGGTGAAGCTGGAGCCGTGTGCCATTGCGCATGGCAATCTGTCTGTCACCGTGAGCAATACTCCGGGGGTCAGCCAGCCGCCGCCGCTGAGTGGCGGCAATACCGTTACCACCAACCAGGCCAATGTCGCGATCAAGGCAGATGCCGGCAAGGTCATCAATCTGCCGGGTGGCGCCTCGCTGTCACAGGTGGTGAATGCACTCAACACCGTGGGGGCGACGCCGCAGGATCTGGTTTCCATCCTGCAGGCGATGAAATCCTCCGGGGCGCTGAAGGCCGATCTGCAGATCATCTGACGCGGCTTGTGGCCAACAAAAAACAGCACCTGCGGGTGCTTTTTTTTGTTGGCCCGCTTTTTGCTGTAAGCAGGGTGATTGTTACCGGAGCACCTTCGTATGGCCCTGCCCACACTTCCCAACCGATTGGTAATGGATCCTGCGTCAACGCAGGGCATTGCCGAGCTGACGCGCAAAGACCCCAAGGCGGCGATGCGGGCGGTAGCCGGGCAATTCGAGGGCCTGCTACTGAGCCAGCTGATGTCGGCCATGCGGGAGAACTCGCTGGGTGGCGATGAGGACTCTGGCGAGATGGATACCTTCCGTGGCATGTATGACCAGCAGCTGGTGCAAGGCATGATCCAGTCCGGCGGTATGGGCTTGGCCAATGTGCTGACGCAGCAACTGATGCGGGCGGCAAATCTGTCCGACGGTCAGCAAGATCTGCCGCCGGTTGCCGTGCAATTGCCGCCGGTGGTGTCCCAGACAAAGTTGCGCCAGACGTATGGCGATAGTGTCGGTACAACTGACAGTGTGGTGCCAGTTGCCGCTGACGAGCCGTTGCCGGGCGACAAGGATGGCTTTGTCGCCGCGCTGTTGCCGCATGCGCGTCGCGCGGCCGAACGTCTGGGCGTGATGCCGGAGGTGCTGGTGGCGCACGCCGCGCTGGAGTCCGGCTGGGGGCGGCGCATGCTGCGGCAGCCGGATGGCCAGAACAGTTTCAACTTGTTTGGTATCAAGGCGGCCGGCAACTGGCAGGGCGGCTCGGTGGCGGCGCTGACGACCGAGTACGAGTCGGGCAGGGCGAAAAAGCAGGTGGAAAGTTTCCGTGCCTACCAGTCCTATGGGCAGGCCTTCGACGACTACGCGCAGCTGATCGAAACCAGCCCGCGCTATCGGTCGGCATTGAACCAAGGCAATGATTTCGGCGCTTATGCGCAAGCGCTGCAGCGTGGCGGCTACGCCACCGATCCGGCTTACGCTGTCAAGCTGCAGGCAGTGGCCAAGAGTGTTGTCGCCCTGTAAGGCTTCAATTTACGGCCACGCTGCCGATATAAAGTAGTGAGGAGAGCAAGATGAATCTGTTGAATCTGGGTGCGAGCGGCGTATCTGCGGCCAGGGTGAACCTGGAAACCACCAGCCACAACATCAGCAACGTGAATACCGATGGCTATTCGCGTCAAGTGGCGTCGCAAAAAGCTGCCCTGCCACAGTACAACGGTTTCGGCTTTCTGGGGCAGGGCGCCGATATTACCAGCGTCAGCCGTATGTTCGACCAGTTTGTCGAGGTGGAGCTGCGTACCTCCACTTCCACCATCAGCTCGTTGCAGGCGCAGCAGAATGCGCTGGGCACCATCGACAATATGCTGACCGACAGCTCCACCGGCATCATGGCCTCGGTGCAGCAGTTTTTTACTGCCATGCAGACCGCTGCGGCCAACCCGACGTCCATTGCCACCCGCCAGGTGGTGCTGAGCGAGGCACAGGCGCTGGTGGATCGCTTCCAGACCACCAATAGCCAGATCGAGGAACTGCGCCAGAACCTGCGTAGCTCGGTGGACGTGTCGGTCAACCAGATCAATACCCTGACCGAGAATCTGGCCAAAATCAATCGGCAAATCACCATCCTGTCGGATGGTGCTGCCAAGGTACCGAACGATCTGCTGGACCAGCGCGACAAGCTGGTGGTTGATCTTGGCAAGCTGATCAACGTCAATGTGGTGCAGTCGGATGACGGCAACTACAACATCTTTCTCGACAGCGGCCAGGCGCTGGTAGTGGGGCCGAGTTCGTCCAAGCTGTATACCCAGACCACACAGAGTTCTACCAAGGTGATGCTGGATAACCAGTTCACGCCCGATACCCAGATCAGTTACACGGATATCCGGGGCGGTGCACTGCAAGGCTATCTGCAGCTGCTGGAGCAGGATATTCCGCGCGTGCAGATCGACCTGGGCAACCTGGCAGTCGAATTTACCGATGCGGTGAACCGCCAGCATGGACTGGGGGTGGATCTGACTGGCCAGTACCAGCAGGCGGCAACGCAGCATTATCTTGATCCGGCCACACCTTCTGGCCCGTACATGGCGCAGGATGGCGGCCTGTTCCAGGACTTGAGCCAAGAGCGGCTGACGGCGGAAAATGCCACCAACATCACCGACGAAGCGCTGGCCATGCAGCTGGCGGTAGCGCACATGGCGGTGAAAGTGGGCAACCCGGCGCAGCTGGCGATGTCTTCCGGCGTGATTGCCACTTCGCAAGTCAGCGCCGATGGGTCCATCACCAAGCCAGTGATCAGCTCGGTGTGGCAAGAGGCCTATCTGCACCAGGACAACACCACGCCGTTTGTCGGCAAGGAACCCAACGCGCGGCTGTTCGACGTGCTGCCGCCGCCGGCAACGGTACAGATTCCTTTTGATGCCAGTGCCAATCCGGTGTTCGGCACGCCCACCGTATCGGTTGCCGGCTACACCGCCACTGCGATCAGCAAGTCGGCCTCCCAGCAGGGGGTGTGGGAGTTCGAGCTGACCAGTACCGCGGCACCGTCGCAGACAGTGAAGCTGGCATTCAAGGCCGAGTCGTTGCCGCTCACCGGTACCCAGAACCTGACGATTCGCGCGCGCGATCCGGCCACCGATGGCGTCAATGGCATGGACAACAGCAATATGCTGGCCATCAACGGTCTGCAGTCCAAACCGATTCTGGCCAGTACCAAGACCGGTACAACCTCCCTGCTCGCCAAGATTACTGATCCGGGCTTTACCCGCACCTCGACCATGGAGGTGTTTTTTGCGCAGACAGTCAGCTATGTGGGTAGCCGCGGCAGTATTACCGATGTGCAGCTGAAGGCGCAGCAGAACCTCAACCTGGAAGTCACCAAGAAAAAACAGGGACTGTCAGGAGTGGATCTGGACGAAGAAGCGGCCAACCTTGTGAAGTTCCAGCAGGCTTATCAGGCGTCCAGCAAGGTTATCCAGGTTGCTCAGGAGACCTTCCAGGCCATCCTGGATGCCGTAGCGTAAGTAAAGGACTGAATCATGCGAGTTACCAACGCCACACAATTCGGTCTGGGGGTGTTTTACATGCAGCAGAAGCAGCAAAGCCTGCAGAAGCTGTATGAACAGATTTCCTCCAAGCAGCGGGTGATTACCTCGTCCGATGACCCTGCGGCCGCCTCGCTGGCGATTGAAGTCACCGCGATTGCCGATCGCAGCAGCCGCTTTGTCAGCAATGCAAGCCTGGCATACGACCAGCTGGCGACGACGGATACCACCTTGCAGAACGTGTCGGACGTGATTACCCGGGTGCGGGAACTGGCGGTGCAGGCCGGCAAGCCGGCGTTGTCGCAGACCGACCGTGCGGCGATGCGTAGTGAGCTGGTGGAAGTGACCAAAAATCTGGTGGGGCTGTTCAATACCACCAGTGCCGAAGGTAATTACATCTTTGGCGGTACCGCTACTGGTTCCAAGCCGTTTGATCTGTCGTGGGAGCCTGCCATCCAGGTGGACTACCAAGGCAATATGCAGCGCCAGGAAGTGGCCGTCGGTACCTCGCGCACGCTGGCACTGACCGAGCCTGGCAACCTGGTGGCGGGGCAGACCAGCACCGTGCCGCTGTTGACCACCGCGCTGGCTGCCGTGCCAGCCGCGCCTCCGGCGATTCCCAGTAATTTGCCTGCAGTCAGCAAGGACCCGGATGCGTTCACTGCCGGCAATGAGTTGTTCCAGGCTATATCCCGGCTGGATGTGCTGTTGCGCGTCGGTCCGAACGATGCTGGCAGCACGGCGGAGTTCGACCGCATGCTGTACGAATCCAGACAGCTGACCGCCGCTGGGACCACCCCGAATCCGTACAAGGCTTACGAAGACTTTGCCGCCACACCAGACTGGAACATTCCCGATCCACCTGCGCCGGATAGCGGTAGCGCCTATTACTCAAAGGGTATGGCCGAGGTGTTGAAGGGGCTGGATGCAGGTTTTGAGCAGGTGGTGTCGGTGAATACCGTGATCGGTTCGCGCATGAATGCAGCGCAGACGGTAAAGGATATCGGTACCGAGCTGGATATCAACTACACCAAGCGCATCCAGCAGCTGGTGGGGCTGGACGAGGATGGTTACGTGAAAGCCATTTCCTCCTACCAGCAGGCGTTGACGGCGCTGCAGGCTTCGCAGCAGACGTTCTCCAGTATCAGCAAGCTGTCGCTGTTCAACTATCTGTGACTGGTGTGACTTAGTGGTATGATGCCGCCCTTTGTCGGCATGGCGGTGGGAATAATATGGAAACAATGCGTTTGTCCAAGCGCCTGGCAGAAATGGGCGTCTGCTCGCGCCGCGAAGCAGATGTTTACATTGAAAAAGGCTGGGTAAAGGTAAACGGTGTTGCCGCCGTGCTGGGACAGAAGGTGGGGCCGGAAGACCAGATCGTGGTGGAAAAGCAGGCACTGGCAGCGCAGTCTCAGCGCGTTACCATTCTGCTGAACAAGCCGGTGGGCTATGTGTCCGGGCAGGCCGAGGACGGCTACCAGCCCGCCGTGGTGCTGGTGCGGCCGGAGAACCACTGGAGTGCTGATCAGGCCAATATCAGTTTCTCCCGCGAGCACCTGAAAGGGCTGGCGCCGGCAGGGCGGTTGGACATCGATTCGGTCGGCTTGCTGGTATTGACGCAGGATGGTCGGGTCGCCAAAGAGATCATTGGCGAAAACTCCGACGTGGAAAAAGAGTACTTGGTGCGGGTGGAAGGTGAGCTGGATGCCGATGGCCTGCGCCTGCTCAACCATGGTCTGGCACTGGATGGCCAGCCACTGCAGCCGGCCAAGGTCTGGTGGCAGAACGATGACCAACTGCGCTTTATTCTGCGCGAAGGCAAGAAGCGCCAGATCCGCCGCATGTGCGAGCTGGTCGGCCTCCGTGTGGTGGGCCTGAAGCGGATTCGGATCGGCAACATCATGCTGGGCGATCTGCCAACCGGGCAGTGGCGCTATCTGTCGCCGGATGAAAGCTTCAGCTGATAAAAAAACCTGCCAACTGGCAGGTTTTTTTAATTCAGCCCCATTGTTTGACCAAAAATCCGGGTCGAATGCCGGCGTCTTTCAATGAGACGGGGCCGGTGATGGTGTATTCGGCAAGCGCAGTATTGCGGGGTAACGGCTCGCCGTACATATCGCCGCTGCCGGCGCGTACCGCCGCCACGCGCGGTGTGTTACCCCTGCCTTCGGCGGGGCGCTGTACCACCACGGCAATCTCGCCATTGCTCAGGCGGACAAAGCTGCCGGGTGGGTAGATGCCGATTTCCTTGATCAGCATGGCGACAAAGCGGGCATCGAACTCGCTGAAATCGCCACGGTACAGCTTGCCCAGCGCGATGGATGGCAGATGGCCGGGACGGTGGGCATGGGTGGTCAGTAGCGAGGTCAGCACGTCGGTGAGGCGAATCAGGTGCGCACCGGGGTCGATCTGCTCTTTCTTCAGTCCGTAGGGGTAGCCACTGCCATTCCATTCTTCATGGTGCTGCTGTATCAGCAGGTGCCAGCGCTCATCCTCGATTTTCAGATCACGCAGAATGGCCGACGACAGTAGCGGGTGCGCGTACATCTCCGAGCGTTGTGCATCATCCAGTGGCTGTTCCTGCCGGCTCAGTTCGCTGTGCATCGCGGTGGTCGAGATGTTCATGGTTAGTGCGGCGCACAGCAGGGTTTGCTGCTCGGCTGCTGGCAGGTTCAGGCGCCGGCTCAGTACGGCCAGGATGGCAGCAGTGTGCAGGCTGTGCATACTGCCATAGTCTTTGTACGGCACCAGCAGGCAGGCGGCAATCAGCCCATCCGGGTGCTGCTGCGCCAGCCGGACCAGCTGCTCGGCGACGTGTTCGATTTCCTCGCCAAAATTGCGGAACTGGAAAAAACGATTCAGTAGGCCGCCCATCTTGTGGGCCAACCGATCCATCTCAAGGATAGGGTTGTGTTGCCGGTTGGCGTGCTCGCGGCGTTCCTGCTCGTGTTTTTCCCGACGCTCACGCAGCTCCTTTTCTATCTGCGCCGCACGGTCGTGTCCGGTAATCAGGCCATGATCCAGCAGGCGCTGCTTTTGTGCTTCGGTCAGGACATAGTGGCCCCGCTTGATGAACAACATGCCGTTCTTGGCAAATACATCGGTTGGCAATTCGGCACCGATGGTGATCATGTTGGGTGGTAGCGGGGTGGTGGGCTTGCTCATGGTGGTCTTGCCTTAAAGCGCGATGCGGCAGCGTGTGGTGCGTTAGCGAATCAGTGGAGCGCTGGTGCGCAGGCGTTTCCACAGGTCTGCCAGATACTGGGGACGGACGCCGATCTGCTGCTGGTCCAGGGCCTGCAATATCTTGTACTGCGAATTATTGGCCTCGCGCAGTTGCGGTTTGTTATAGGAGCTGCCGTTGTTGCTGCGCAGCACCGCCACGCAGGGCTCATTGGCGCGGCTGCGGCGTTGCAGCACTACACCCATCTCGTGATTGGCCAGCTGTACAAAACAGCCGGGTGGGTAGATGCCCAGTTCTTTCACCAGCAAAGCGGTAAAGCGGTAATCGAACGAGCGGTCTGCCTCCAGAAACACATGCGCCAGCGCCTTGTTGGGTTTCAGTGCCGCGCGGTAGCCACGCGGTGCCAGCTTGGCGGCGGTGACATCGGCCAAGTGCAGCAAGTGCGACAGCGGCTCGATATGTTCGCGGTTCAGGCCGTACGGGTAGCCACTGCCATTCCATTGTTCGTGATGAGTCTGCACCAGCTGGTGCCATACCTCGTCATGGACGCCCAGCTCGCGCAGCATGGCCGAAGACAGCAGCGGGTGGGCTTCAATCTGCTGCCTCTGCTCATCGGTCAAGGGGCTGCTCTGGTGGTGCAGGCTGTCCATCAGGCTGGCAATCGACAGGTTCATGGTCAGCGCGGCACACAACAGGCTGCCTCTGACTTCGGCCGGCAGCTCCAGCTTCTCGGCCAGCACTGCCAGAATAATGGCGACGTGAATGCTGTGTGCCGATGCGTACTTGCTCATCGGTACCAACAGCACTGCGGCCAACATCCCGTCCGGCGCCCGCAGCGTAAAGGCGGTGAGACGGCTGACCAGCGCGCGCACCCGCTGTTCGAAGCCGGCAGCCGACAAGCCGGTGCCCAGTAGAAAATCCAGATGCCGCGTGGCGTGCTGCACCTCCGCAAACGGACTGAAATCGCCAATGCGTGCCAAGTCGCTTTCCAGCGGCGGCAAGGGGCCGGCGGGCTGGGTGACGCCCATGCTGACCAGCCGTTCGCGCTGTCGCTCGTTCAGCACGTAATGGCCCTTTTTCAGCAATAGCAGGCCGTTGCGGGCATAAATGTCCGCCGGCAATGCTTCGCCGACTTTCAGCACCTGCGCCAGTGGCGGCGTGTTATCGGATTTGCCCATGGCACCCATATGTAAGTAGCTGCAACAATACTCATTTGATTGTGGCACAAATCCCGGCTAGGGCGGGGTGAGTCCAGCATCAATAGTTGCGGGGCAGTTCATCCCATAGCTTTTGCAGTCGTTTCATCGACACCGGATATGGGGTCTTGAGCTCCTGCGCAAACAAACTCACGCGCAATTCCTCGATATGCCAGCGGAAGGCTTGCAGTTCGGCGGAAGGTTGGCCGCGTTCGGCTTCCTCCGCCATGCGTGCCTCCCACTTGGCCCATAGTTCGCGGATCTCGGCGCCGCGTTGGCCATCACGCTGGGCATTGGTGGGTTGTTTGTCCATGCGCAAGCCCATCGCCTTCATGTAGCGCGGCAGCTGCGGCAGCTGGCTCCACGGCGTGGCCGCGAGGAAGCCCTTGTACACCAGGCGGCCCAGCTGCTGGCTCAGCTCGAAGCCCAGCTTGTGTTTTTGCAGCCTGGGCGCCAGCGCCTGGTATTCCGCGGCGATCTGGTTCAGGTAGCTGGTTACCGCCTGCGTCACCGCCGGCAGGCGGGTGCGGGCGCGGGCCTTCTGCTCGTTGAAGGCTTTTTCGGTGCGCGGCACCTCGTCGTCGCCGATGAAGGCGCGGTCGCAGATGGCGGCGATGGCGTCCTGTAGCAACTCGTCCACATTGCACACCGTGCGCAGCTGCAGACCCAGCTGGGTCATGCCCGGCAGGCCTTTGCCCAGCTGCTTCATGTGCTCTTTCAGCTGGTATTGCAGCAGCCGCACCACGCCCTGGCGGTGCGCATGGTTGGCCGCACCCTCGGTATCGAACAGGCGGATCGCCACCTGCTCGCCCTTGTCGCCGTTTTCCAGCGTCAGCGCCGGAAAACCGGTGAGCTGCTGGCGGCCACGGGCAAACTGGATCGCCTGCGGCAGCTCGCCAAAGTCCCACGCTTCCACCTGATCGCGCTCGAACTCGGCGCTGGTGTCACGGAAGGTGAGCTGCGCTGCCTGGCCGAACTGCTTCTGCAGTGCCACCAGGTCGCGGCCCATGCCGATTTCCTGCTTGCCGTCGTCGATGATGCGGAAGTTGAACAGCAGGTGCGGCGGCAGTTCCAGGGTATCGAATTCCAGTGGGTCAACTTTTACGCCGCCGGTGTGGCGCAGGATGAAATGCGCCAGCTGTGGCCCGATCGGTTTGAACTGATCCGGGCTGCTCAGCAGGAACTGGGTGACGAAGTCCGGCACCGGCACGCAGCTGCGGCGAATCTGTTTGGGCAGGCCCTTGATCAGCGCCTGCAGCTTGTCGCGAATCATGCCGGGCACCAGCCATTCGAACTCGGCCGGTTCCAGCGTGTTCAGCGCCGCCAGCGGCAGGTCGATGGTGACGCCATCCAGCGGGTGGTTCGGCTCGAAGCGGTAGCGCAGGCGGCAGCGGCTGCCGGCGATCTCGCGGTATTCCGGAAACTGGTTTTCCGACACATGCTCGGCGGCATGGCGCATCAGCTCTTCGCGGGTCAGGAACAACAGCTTGGCGTTGACGGCCTCGGCGTCTTTGCGCCAGGCTTCGAAGCTGGCGGCATCCACCACCTCGGCCGGAATACGCTCGGCGTAGAAGGCGAACAGTGCTTCCTCGTCCACCAGCACGTCCTGGCGGCGGGCCTTGTGTTCCAGCTGCTCCACCTCGCGGATCAGCTGCTGGTTGCGCTGGAAGAACGGCGCATTGCTGACGTATTCCATTGCCACCAGCGCGCCGCGGATGAACAGCTCGCGCGCCTCGATCGGTGCGATGCGGCCGTAACTCACCGGGCGGCGTGCGATCAGCGTCAGGCCGAACAGGGTGACACGTTCGCTGGCCACCACTTCACCACGCGACTTCTCCCAGTGCGGCTCGAAGTGATGCAGCTTCACCAGGTGCGGCGCCACGTCTTCCACCCAGTCCGGCTCGATCTTGGCCACGCAGCGCGCATACAGCTTGGTGGTTTCCACCAGTTCGGCGGCGATCAGCCATTTCGGCTTGGTCTTTTTCAGGCCGGAGCCCGGAAACACCAGAAAACTGCCGCCGCGGGCGCCGGTGTAGTCGTCGCCTTCCTGCGATTTCATGCCGATATTGCCGATCAGGCCGGTAAGCAGTGCCTTGTGCAGCTTCTCGTAGGCCAGCGCCTCGGCCTGGGCGCGCTTCTTCGGCGTGGCTTCCGGGTTGGCCGCAGCGGCCGGGGCATGCGCCAGTTCTTTCTCGATCAGGTTCATGTCCGAGGCGATCTCGGCTAGCTGGGCGTGCAGCTCGCGCCACTCGCGCATGCGCAGGTGCGACAGGAAGTGCTCGTGGCACAGGTTCACCAGTTGACGGTTGCTGCTCTTGCTGGCCAGCGCGGCAGCAAAGAAATCCCACAGGTGCAGGAAGGACAGGAAATCGGATTTCTCATCGTTGAAACGGGCATGGGCGCGGTCGGCGGCCTCGCGCGCCTCGAACGGCCGATCGCGTGGGTCCTGCACCGACAGCGCAGCGGCGATGATCAGCACCTCGCGCACACAGTGGTAATCGCGCCCGGCCAGTAGCATGCGGCCAACCTTGGGGTCCACCGGAATGCGCGCCAGCTCCTTGCCCACCGGAGTGAGCTGTAGCGCTTCGTCCACCGCGCCCAGCTCTTGCAGCACCTGGTAGCCGTCGGCGATCAGGCGGCTGGACGGCGGTTCGATGAAGGGGAACTGGTCCACCTGGCCCAGGCGCAGCGCCGCCATGCGCAGGATTACCGCTGCCAGGCTGCTGCGCACGATTTCCGGGTCGGTAAAGGCGCCGCGGGCGTTGAAATCGGCCTCGTCGTACAGCCGCACGCACACGCCGGCTTCCACCCGGCCACAGCGGCCGGCACGCTGGCGCGCGGCGGCCTGCGAGATTTTCTCTACCTGCAGCTGCTCTACCTTGGCGCGCGGGCTGTAGCGCTTGATGCGCGCCTGGCCGGTGTCGATCACGTACTTGATGCCGGGCACGGTGAGCGAGGTTTCCGCCACGTTGGTGGCGAGCACGATGCGCCGTCCGCCCGAGGGCTTGAAGATCTTCTGCTGGTCTTCGTTGGAGAGGCGGGCGAACAGCGGCAGGATCTCGTAGCCGCGGATGCCGGACTTGCGCAGCTTCTCCGCCGTGTCACGAATCTCGCGCTCGCCGGGCAGGAACACCAGCATGTCGCCCGGGCCGTGGCGCGAGATTTCGTCCACCGCGTCGACGATGGCGTCTTCCATTTCCACTTCGCGCTCGTCCTCGTCGCGCTCCTTGAGCGGGCGGTAGCGCACTTCCACCGGGAAGGTGCGGCCGGAGACCTCGATCACCGGGGCGCCGTCGAAGTGGCGCGCGAAGCGCTCGGCGTCGATGGTGGCCGAGGTGACAATCACCTTCAGGTCGGGCCGACGCGGCAGCATCTGCTTGAGGTAGCCCAAGAGGAAGTCGATGTTGAGGCTGCGCTCGTGCGCCTCGTCGATGATGATGGTGTCGTAGGCTTCGAGGTAGCGGTCGGTCTGGGTTT
>CAMLGD010000026.1 GCA_946479405.1 uncultured Vogesella sp. | reverse complement strand
GGCTGGTGTGCGAGATGCGGCCGGTGTGCCACAGCTGGATGGCGATCTTGCCGCCTTCGGCGTGCACCGCGTCGGTGACTGCGCGCCAGGCGTGCACCTGCTCTTCGCTGTAGATGCCCGGCGCGCCGGCATAACCCTTGGCGGTGGGGGAGATGTGGGTGCCTTCGTTGATGATCAGGCCGGCACCGGCACGCTGGCGGTAGTATTCGGTCGCCAGTGCGGTGGGTACATCGCCCGGCTCGGTGTTGCGCAGGCGGGTCAGCGGTGCCATCAGCACGCGGTTGTTCAGGGTCACGGCACCGAGGTGCAGCGGAGTGAGCAGTTTGTCGGCTTGCATGGTAAGTCCTCTGGCTGGGTGTTGGGTAAAATTAGACCGGTCGTCTAGTTTGTGGCTCAAAAAAACCGCCTGCGCACGGCAAACGGCAGCGGTTTCAGCTTTCACTACATGGCAGCAGCAGCCCCTGGGTGTGAATCATCGCCGCCTGCAGCGGCTGCAGGCTGTGCTGGGTCTTGTACATCAGCGCCGCGCCCAGCCACAGGCTGTACAGCGCGTAGGCGGTATCATCCGGCGGCAGCTGCGGCTTGATCGAGCCATCGGCCTGGCCGGCGCGGATGCATGCGGCCAACCTTTGCACAATGGCCAGCATGCCTTCGTCCAGTGCCACCCGCATCGGCTCGGACAGGTCGGACACCTCCGCCGCCAGCTTCACTGCCAGGCAGCTCTGCGCTTCGCAGCGGGCGTGGTTGTCCAGCCATTGCTGGAAATACATCAGCAGTCGCTCGCGGCCATTGCCGACGCTGCTATCGGTCAGCAGACTGCCGACCCGTTCGCGATACTCGCTGAAGTAGCGCATCAGCATCGCCACCCCGAAGTCCTCCTTGGACTTGAAGTAGTGATAGAACGAGCCCTTGGGCACGCCGGCTTCCGACAACAGCTCGGTCAGCCCCAGCGCGGTAAAGCTGCGGCCGTGAATCAGCTCCTCGCCGGTGGCCAGGATGTGTTCGCGGGTGTCGGGTTGCTGTCGTTCTCGTGTCATGCTGTGACTATAGAACAATTAGACCGGTCGGTCTAGTGGTTTGATTGCCCCGTGGGGCATTTTTTTGTTCCTGCCAATGAAAGCCGAAAACAAAAAATTAAAGTCGAAAACAGCCTCAAGCCTTTGCCAGACAAGGCTTTGAGGTTGGCTATGGTCATTATGTTATTTGAAAGCTTTGAATCGCCCTCCCTTCCCACCATAAAAAAAGCCAGCAAAATGCTGGCTAAAGTCACGAACAACAGAGGAAAAGCTTACATCACTGCGATGCACCAGGCTGGCTACCGCCGATCGTTGAAACTACCGCCCACTTCCCATTCTTGACCTGATAGACCGTCACCGCACCATTCCGGATATCGCCTTTTGCATCAAAGGCAATACTGCCAGTAACACCGGTGTAGTTTGTCTTGCCAACTTCAGGTAGGTATTGCTTCGGGTCGGCCGAGCCCGCACGTTTCATGGCGTCTACCAGGACACGTACGGCATCGTATTCATACGGTGCATAGACCTGAACCTCGGCGTTGAACCTGGTTTTGAACTTTTTCTCGAAAGCGGCAAAACCGGGCATCTTATCGCGCGACACCCCGCAGCTGGAAGCGTACTGCCCTTCCGAGGCATCGCCGGCCAGCTTGATGAACTCCGGCGACTGCCATCCATCGCCACCCATCAGCTTGGCCTTGATGCCAAGCCGCTTCATCTGTTTGGCTAGCGGGCCGGCCTGAGCATCCATACCGCCGTAGAACAGCACATCAGGCTGCGTAGCTTTGATGGAGGTGAGAATGGCATTGAAGTCTGTCGCCGTATTGCTGGTGAACTCGCGCTTTACCACGTCGGCGCCTTTTGCCTTGACCGCTTTCTCAAACTCGTCGGCCAGGCCCTGACCATAAGCCGTACGGTCGTCGATGATGGCGACCTTTTTGGCTTTCAGCCCTTCCACTGCGAACTGTCCAAGGGCGGTGCCTTGCTGCACATCATTGGCAATCACCCGGAACGTGGTCTTGAAGCCCTGCTTGGTGTAGTCGGCATTTGTCGCCGACGGGGAAATCTGCGGTAGGCCTGCATCGGCGTAAATCTTGGATGCCGGAATCGTGGTGCCAGAGTTCAAGTGGCCAACCACACCGACAACGCCAGCATCGACCAAGCGCTGGGCAACTTGTGTACCAATTTTCGGATCGCCCTGGTCATCTTCGGAAACCAGCTCGAACGTCACCTTCTTGCCGGCGATTTCGACACCTCCTGCATTCAGGTCATCAATCGCCAGCTTGGCGCCATATTCGTTGTCCTTGCCTAGGTGGGCAATCGGTCCCGTCATCGGCGATACCTGACCGATCTTGACGACAGTTTCCTGCGCCGCCGGGGAGGTTCCCGACTTGTCAGCGGCGCTCTCGCTCTCTGCCGTCTGTTTGGCACTACAGGCAGCCAATGCCAAGGCTACTGCGGTGCAAGCGCCCAGTTTTACAAAGTTTTCCATCACTTTCTCCTAAGTAGAGTGGCCAGATTGTTGTGCTGTTATGGATGTCGTGCGGCAAAGTGCTCCCCCTGCCGACAAGGCTGGTCAAGCAGTTACTGGGGGGTAAAGCGAGGAGCCCAGGCGGGGCGGAGCCCGCCTGCGAGTCAGGAAGTGAGTTGTTGCGGCAGGCACTCAACCGCCGCCCGCTGCATGTTCTGCCACAGCATGGCCACATGCTCCTGCTCGGTCGGCAGTGCACCAATCGAGATTCGCACCATCCAGCGCCCGTCCAATGTTGCGGGGGTCACATATGCTTGGCCGGATTGATTGAGCGCATCTGCCCAGGCCAGGGTGTGGCGATCCAGTGCTTCGCCAGACAAACCGGCCGGTGCATGCCGTAGGCACACCGTCTGCAAGTTGACCGGGGCCAGTACCTGCCAATCCGGCGCATTGCGCACCTGCTCTTCCAGCCACTTGGCATTGTCCAGGTCGCGACGCAGGCGCTGCTGCAAGCCTTCCACCCCTTCGGCGCGAATAAGACACCACAGTTTGAGCGCACGGAAACGGCGTCCAAGCGGAATACCCCAGTCGCGCAGGTTCTTGACCTCGCTGTCCACCTTGGATTGCAAATAGCTCGGGTTGGTACTCATCACCCGGATCAGGTGTTCCTGGTCACGCACGTAGTAGAGTGAGCAATCGAATGCGACGCCAAGCCATTTGTGGGCATTCAGCACCAGCGAGTCGGCCTTCTCGATGCCATCCCACATCCAGCGGCACTCCGGCAGGATCATCGCCGAGCCGGCCATAGCCGAGTCGACGTGGAACCAGAGGCCATGTTTTTCGGTGATGTCGCCGATTGCCGCCAGCGGATCAGTGGCCGTGGTGGTGGTGGTACCGGTGGTGGCAACAACGGCACATGGCTGCAGGCCATCTGCCAGGTCGGCCTGGATTGCATGCTCAAGGGCAGATGGGATCAGCGCGAAATCGGCATCGGTATCAACATAGCGAATGTTGTCCTTGCCGAAGCCGGCCAGTAATGCGGCCTTGTCCACCGAGCTATGCGCATGGCGCGACACATAGATAATCAGTGGCTTGTCCAGCGCCTGCATGCCGCCTTTTACCAGTGCATAGTCGGAGCTGCGTTCGCGAGCACAAATCAGGGCCAGCAAGGTAGAGGTGGAGGCGGTGTCCTGTATCACCCCGCTCCATTGCCCGGACAGCCCCACCATCTGGCGCACCCAGTCAGTGGTGGTTTCTTCCAGTTCGGTCAGCGCCGGGCTGGACTGCCATGACAGGCCAAGCACCCCCAGGCCGGTACTCAGGTAATCCCCCAGTACCGAGGACAGCGTGCCATTGGAAGGAAAGTAGCCAAAGAAATTCGGATGCTGCCAGTGCGACAGCCCCGGCATGATCAGTTGATCGACATCTGCGAACAGTGACTCGAATGGCTCTGCCTGCTGCGGTGGTGCCTTGGGCAAGGCCGCCTTGATTTGGCCGGGCTCAACCTGTGCCATAACCGGCAGGTTGGCCACGTTGCTGCGATAGTCGGCGATGCGGTCTATCAGTTGATGGCCGTAACGACGAAACTCGTCTGGGGTCATTGCATGCACTCCTTGAATTGACACATCCGTCTAGATGCTGAGCCAAGTCTAGAGGGCATGTGTGCAAGTCAAGAACACCGGGTGCTGCATAGTAAGCATGCAAAAACCGGATAGTTAATTGCTACCGCGGTAGTTGCTGACACCGAAGCGCGACTCCTGCCACAGTGCATGCACCTGGTTGCGGAACCACTGGTGGGCCGGGTCATGATGAGTGCGGGTATGCCACAGCACCCAGTAGCGGTGTGTGTGGGTAATGAAACCCAGCGGTCGCCAGGTGATGGGGTAAGCCTGTGCCAGGCTCGCGGCAATATGCTCCGGCAAGGTAACCAGCAGCCTGCTGTCGCTTACCACGCGTAGGGCGGCGGTATAAAACGGCACTTCAAGTTGCAGGGTTCGCCGTTGCCGCTGCTGGCTCAGGTAGTGGTCAATAAAACTGTCCTTGTCGCCACCACCGGAAATCCGCACATGTGGCCATGCCAGGTAATCGGCCTCGGTCAGGCTATTACTGCCAACCAGTGGATGCTGCGCGTGCATCACACACACCGGGCGGTCTTCGCCAAGCAATTTGCCATGCAGCTCGTCCGGCACGTCGTCCAGCATGGTGGTGATCAGATCCAGGCCGCCGCTGGCCAACAGATCGAACTGCCTGGCTTGCCAAGTGTGGTAACGGATTGAAGCATGCGGAGCGTTGCTTGCCAGCCGCTGCATCAGCAAGGGCAGCATGTGGTCGGCAATGTAATCGGATGCGGCCAACTCAAAGCGGCGGTCACAACGTGCGGGAGAAAACGAGGCGGGGCTAAGCAGCGCCTCCATCTCGGCCAACAGGTGCTTGAGCGGACCGATCAGTGCCTCTGCCCGTGGCGTCAGTACATATTCACGACCGTGCCGTACCAGCAGTGGGTCGTCAAAGTCCTGCCGCAACTGTGCCAGCTGCCGACTCAACACTGGCTGACTGCTGTTGAGGCGCAGGGCGGCATGGCTGAGGTTGCGTGTTTCCAGCAGCACATCCAAGGTGTGCAGCAGGGCAAAGCTGAGGTTTGAAAGCTGCATGGTTTACTCGGATAGTGCTTCCAAGACCCACAAAACTTAACATGTAAATTTAACGCTGCATATGTTCAACAAGTCAAAGAGCTGACCTTTGGCAACTGCGCAAGGGAAGGGAGTATGTGGCCCTGAGCAGGCATTCAGGGTAGATGAGTCGACCGGCTGATAAGGCCAACATGCGGTCTGCACCTTATGCAAGTAGTCGCTCGTCGGCCAAAGCGTAAGTCAACATGGCAGAGCTCGGATGGCTGCTTTCGCGAGGAAACGCGTCGAAGTATCTAACAGCGGGGGCGATTCACCCTTGCCAAGGCCAGTTTTGATGACAATAGGGCTGCTCCCATGGACGCAGCCCTATGTGTAAGTGCACAGGCTATGGTTTAGCCAACGCCTGCTTAGCGACCTCGGCAAAGTACTGTGCCCCAGTTAGCAGAATGTCATCATTAAAGTCGTAGCCGGCGTTGTGCAGCGGGGTGGCGCCCGGCTCGCCATCGGCGCCGTTGCCGATGAAGATGAAGTTGCCCGGCACTTGCTGCAGGAAGGCGCCGAAATCCTCGGAGATCATCATCGGCGCCACGTTGTCGTCCACCTGCTGGCTGACCGTTTGCGCCGCCGCCACGGTCAGTGCCACGTACTCGGGCGAGTTCACTGTGGGGGCGAACTCGTGCGTGTAGCTGAACTCGCAGCTGGCGCCGTGGGCGTGGCAGATGCCTTCCGCCAGCGCGCGCATGCGGCTGGCCAGCAGTGCCTGGATCGCCGGACTATAGCTGCGGGTGTCGCCGCGGATGATCACCTCGGACGGAATCACATTGCGCAGGCCGTCGGTGACAAACTCGGTGCAGGACAGTACCGCCGACTGGCTGGGGTCGACGTTGCGCGCCACCACCGTCTGCAGCGCCAGCACGATTTCGGCGCCGATCACCAGCGGGTCGATGCCCATGTGCGGCCGCGCGGCGTGGGTGCCGCGACCGTGGATGCGGATGCTGAAGTTGTCCTCGCTGGCCATGATGCCGCCGGCGCGGGTGGCGAAGCTGCCGGCCGGCATGCCCGGCATATTGTGGGCGCCGAAGATGGCGTCCACCGGAAAGCGCTCAAACAGCCCGTCCGCCATCATCGCCTTGGCGCCGCGACCGTGCTCTTCCGCCGGCTGGAAGATGAAGCGCACGGTGCCGTTGAAGTCACGGTGGCTGCTGAGCAGTTGTGCCGCGCCCAGCAGCATGGCCATGTGGCCGTCGTGGCCGCAGGCGTGCATCTTGCCGGCGGTGCAGGAGGCATGCGCGCGTGCGGGCATGTTCTCCTGGATGTGCAGCGCGTCCATGTCGGCGCGCAGGCCGATCACCGCCGTGCCGTCGCCGACCTGCAGGTTGGCGACAATGCCGGTGCCGCCGATGCCGGTATGCACCTCCAGCCCCATCTCGCGCAGCAGCTGGGCGACAAAGGCGGCGGTGTTCACTTCTTCGAAGCCGGTCTCCGGGTGGCGGTGCAGATGCTGGCGCCAGGCCACCAGTTGGGCATGTAATTGCTGTGGCAGCATGTTGTGCTCTCCTTAGTAACCGTTGGCCAGCAGCCAGCGCGCCTGGCGCCGGCTGACGCTGTCGGCCGACTCCTGCACCAGCTGCTCGTACACCGCCGGGGCGGTGGCGCCCTCGGTGTTGATCAGCAGCACGCGGGAACGGCGATCCAGTCCTACTGCCGCCGCCATGGCCGGGTTGTCCGCCAGCAGCTGCAGCCCGGCCAGGCCGGCGGCGCCGGATTCGCCGGCGACGATGGGTACATCGCGCGCGGAGCCTGCGGCCAACGTTTGCATTGCACGCACCGCGTCGTCGTCATGGATGGTGATGAAATCGTCGATGGCCAGCTGCAGCACCTGCCACGCCAGCGGCGAGGTCTCGCCGCAGGCCAGCCCGGCCATCACCGAATCCACCGCGCCGCTGGCGCGGGCGGGCTGGCCTTGCAGCGCGCTCTGGAACAGGCAGTCGGCCTGCACCGGCTCCACCACGATGAAGCGCGGCCGCTGGCTGCCGTAGTGTTGCCACAGATAGCTGGCCACCCCGGCGGCCAGACCGCCGACACCGCCCTGCAGCAGTACGTGGCTGAATGGCTGTGCCTGCGCGGCGGCCAACTGTTCGATGACTTCGGCGGCGATGGTGCCGTAGCCCTGCATCACGTCGCGCGGAATCTCCTCGTAACCATCGTAGGAGGTATCGGATACCACTTGCCAGCCGTGTTCTGCGGCCAACCTTGCCGCCTCGGCCACTGATTCATCGTAGTTGCCGCTGATGCGCACGATGCGCGCACCGTAGGCGGCGATGGCGTCCTCGCGTTCCTGGCTGACCTGGGCGTGTAACACGATCACGCAGCCGCAGCCCACCGTCTGCGCCGCCGCCGCCAGCGCGCGGCCGTGGTTGCCGTCGGTGGCGCTGATCACCGTCAGCGCATCCAGCTGGCCGTGGTAGTCGCCGCTCAGCAGTCGCGCCGGGTCCAGCGCCGGGTGTTGTCGTGCCAGCAGGCGCACCAGCGCCGCCGGCGCCCCCAGCGCCTTGAAGCTGCCCAGCGCGGACCGCTGCGACTCATCCTTCACCGCCAGCTGCGCCACGCCCAGCCGGCTGGCCAGCTCCGGCAGCGACCACAGCGGCGTGGCGTGCGGGCTGAGCTGCGGCCAGGTCGCCAGCCAGCGGCGGCTTTCGTCGCCGCGATCGATGTTGAGGATAGGGGTCAGTGCCGGCGGGTAGTGCGCATGACTGGCTTGTGGGTTGTGGGTCAGCATGGGGTGAAGGCTCCGGTATGGTGGTGGGGGTAAAGGGGCACAATCAGGCCGTCAGGCGGCTGATGACCACATCCAGCAGCACCTGTGCGCCCTGCAGCAGCTGGGCATCGTCGGTGTGCTCGCGCGGGTTGTGGCTGATGCCGCCGTGGCTGGGGACAAAAATCATGGCGGCGGGGGCGATGCGGGAGATCATCTGCGCATCGTGGCCGGCGCCGGAAGTCATGCGCTGGCAGCTCAGGCCGCGGCGCGCGGCGGCGGCCTCCACCGCGGCGACCAGCGGGGCGGCAAACTGCACCGGTGCAAAACGCGCCAGCGGCTGGCGGTGGATGCGGACTTGTTCTTCGGTTTCCAGCAGCGCGATGAACTCACGCAGCGCCTGCTCCGCTGCCTGCAGCCCGGCTTCGTCCGGGTCGCGCAAATCCACGCTCAGCACCGCCTTGCGCGGAATGACGTTGATCAGATCCGGCTCGAAGTGCAGCGAGCCGACGGTGGCCAGCGTGCTGCCGGATTGCACCGCCAGCTGGCGCACAAAGGTGATGATGGCGGCAGCGGCCCAGCCGGCATCGTGGCGCAGCCGCATCGGCGTGGTGCCGGCATGGTTGGCCTTGCCCTCGATGGTGAGCTGCTGCCAGGAAATGCCCTGCAGCTTGTCCACCGCGCCGATGGCGATGCCGTCGGCCTCCAGCACCGGCCCCTGTTCGATATGCAGTTCCAGGTATTCGTGCGGCACGATGCTGCCTGCGGCCAACTCGCCGGCGTAGCCGATGCGCAGCAGCTCGTCACCCAGCCGCGTGCCGTCGGTGCCGATGCTGTCCAGCGCCGTCTGCAGCGGCAGGCCGCCGGCGTGCACCAGCGAGCCCATCATGTCCGGCTGGTAACGCACGCCTTCTTCGTTGCTGAACGCCGCCACCGTCAGCGGCCGCGCTGGCAGCACGCCGGCGTGGCGGAAGGCGCGCAGTACGGCCAGGCCGGCCAGCACGCCGTAGCAGCCATCCAGCGCACCCGCGTTCTTTACCGTGTCGATGTGTGAACCCAGCATCAGCGGCCGCACCGCGGATGCGCCGCTAGCCGCCGGCAGGGTGCCGAAGATATTGCCGATCGCGTCCACCTGTACCCGCAGATCCAGCTCCTGCATCCAGCGTACCAGCTGGTCGCGGCCGGCTTTTTCGGCGTCAGTCAGGGCGATGCGGGTACGCCCGCCCAGCGCGTCGTCGCGGCCGATGTCGCCCAGCTCGCGCAGCTGGCACAGCAGGGTGTCGCCATCGAGTTGCAGGGGCAGTGGTGGGGTCAGCGTCATGTCTTGTCTCCAGTCAGTGCTACGCGGTGTGCGGTGCCGGAGAAATAATATTTCTTGGTTGCGCTGATTTTTTCTCTATTCACACAGTGAAAACGCAATTTTTTTGCGATATAACGGCAGGAACTGCAAACGAGGACAGACGATGACGACACCGCTGGATGGCTACGACCTGAAACTGCTGGCGGCGCTACAGCAGAATGCGCGCACGCCACAGAACGAACTGGGCGAAACGGTGAACCTGTCCACTGCGGCGGTGAACCGCCGGCTGAAGCGGCTGAGCGAAGAAGGGGTGATCGAGCGCTATAGCGCGGTGCTGTCGCCGGATACGCTGGGCTACGGGCTGACCATCATCGCCATGGTGGAGGTGGAGAGCGAGCAGATAGACCAGCTGGATGCCACGCGACGGACGTTTGCCGCCTGCCCGCATGTGCAGCAGTGCTACTACGTGGCCGGCGAGTGGGATTTCGTGCTGCTGTTCGTGGTGCAGCACATGGAGCAGTACAACGGACTGACGCGGCAGCTGTTCTTCGGTAATGCCAATGTGAAACGCTTCAAGACCCTGGTGGCGATGAGCCGGGACAAGGTTACCCTGGCCCTTCCACTTGAGCCGAATACGGAGCGCTAGGCATGAATTGTTACGGCCGCGATACCACCGCCCCCAGAATGCTAGTTGTTATACCCGCGTGAAAATTGAGCTTAGCCACATTGGCAGTGACTCAGCTATGGCCAGAATTGCCCTTACTGTTGCCAGAACCTGAAATAGGCCAAACCATCTTGTTCAGGATTGCAGAGCGACCAGGGTAGCAATACCGATAACAAACGGCAGCCAAGGATTCCGTGTCAGGCAAATTGTCAGAACTGTGGCGATGGCTGCAAAGGTTCTGGGACCTATCATCGGACCAGAGTGGTCAATTGACAGGACCTCGGGAGTGATAATGGCGGTCAATGCGGCTATCGGTGCGTATTTCAACAGCGCATAGGCGTGTTGTGTTGGTTGGTATTTCTTTGGCGCCAGAAAGAAACTACTACGGGGCAAAGTGGTGGCGAGGGCAACCACAATGAAAGCAAGCCAAAGGTCGAGGGTGTCATGCAGCATGGCGATCTTTCCGGAGACCTTGCTCTGCAAGATAACCAGTCAGCATGCCGGCTAGGATTGCCAGTAGAAAGCCGAGCCGAAATGGTAGCGTGTGCAGCATGATCAACGTTATGGCTGTGGCGGTTGCGGCGACAGCCATTGGTGCGCTGTTGACCATGGGGGTGGCCAGAGACAGCAGGGAAATGGTGGCAAGAAAGCCAATTGGCCAGTGGCCGGGAAGCGATGCGCCGGCGAGAATGCCGACCAGGGTGAAGAACTGCCAGATCACCCAGTTCATGAATGATGGGCCGAAGTACATCCCCATGCGTTTGACGTGATCCTGCTCGGCCAGCAGCCTTGCAGAAAAAGTGGCCATCACGCCATCGCTCATCAGGTAGCCGGCCAGCCAGCGGGTCTTTTTCTTAGACTGGGAAAAGGCCGGTGACAACGCCGCACTGAAGATAAAAAACCTCATGTTGAGAATGAGGGCGGTGCAAAAAATAAGCCAGTATGAGGCGCCGCTGATCAATAAAGGCAACGTCCCAAGCTGTGCCGTACCGCCATAGACAATGATGCTCATCCCCATTGCCTCCGGTACAGATAGCCCGGCCCCATGCATGGCCATGCCGGTGGCCATGGCCCAAGGTAGCAGACCGACCGAGGGGGGGATGTAACTCATCATGGCGGCCCGTGCGGCATCCCCAAAAATCTGTTTATTCATATCGCGATGGCAACGGTGGATGTTCAGCTGAGGGCGATATTACTCAGTACATCTAGTGAAAGATTCATATCGCTAGCGTAGTTTTCTTTCATGAAGTGCAGGAAGTTGTCGCGGAATTGCCGGGTATGGTCCATGGCCAGGCGATCAGCGAGCTCGACATCCTGGTTGCGGATGGCTTCTAGTAACAGCGTATGTTCATCGGTCAGCAGATAACCATCGTTTGTTCTTTCCAGATACTCGAAATGCAGGTGCAGCATGCGCCGGCCTTCGTTAAGTAATCGTTCGTAGAACGCGGTCAGGTAGGGGTTGCGGCCAGCTTCTGCAATTGCCAGGTGGAAATTCATATTGGTTTCCGACATGGCAAGGTGATCGCCAGAGCGTACAGCGGCCTCAAATTCTTTTTGCTTCCTGGCAATAGTGAGCAGGTCCTGCTCACTGCGCAGTTCGGCGGCCAACCTGGTGCATATCCGCTGCGCGATGCTCAGCGCCTCCACGTACTTGGGGAAGGCGGAAATTTCGAGCGTGGCAACGATTGTGCTGCGGTTTGGCAGTGTGACAACCAGACCGTCGGAAGCCAGCCGGATCAAGGCTTCCCGTACCGGAGAGCGCGACAGCTCAAACCGGTCTGCCAGCGTGGTCTCATCTAGCAGCTGCCCCGGATACAGTTTCAATTCCAATATTTCAGTGCGTAGCGTGTCGTACACATTTCTCGAGCTAGAACCTTTCGCTCGCTTGGTGTCGGCTTCCATCTTGGTCTCCTTGTCAGTACCTCAAGCCAGTCACAAACGGCGTCCTGCCGCTGATCTCTGTAGCTATAGTACCAAAACCACACAATTGTCGACACTGTGTATTTTTGTATTTGACACTGTGAAATCCGTGATGTAAAAAACAGTTGTCGCCACAGTGTCGACACAAAAAGCAAGCAAGAACTGGTGGAACACCCCAGAGGCGTCACAGGCGCATATCTACAGAACGAAGCAAGGAGAAGCACCTATGTATCAAGTAGTTGCACGCAATTTCCTCAAGCGCACTTCGGCAGCTGCCGTTGTTGCATCCCTTCTGACCATGGCGATTTCCGGCGTTGCTAAAGCTGACGATACCGAGCCGCTATGGGCCAACGTAAAGAAAGCCGGTGTATTGCGTTGTGGCGCAGCGGTGGCACCTCCGTACGTCATTCGCGACCCGATGACTGGCAACTACAGCGGTTTCTTCGCGGACTTGTGCCGTGACTTCGGGCAGAACGTGCTGAAGGTCAAAGTTCAGTTTGTTGATACCACCTGGGACAACATCGTCGCTGGTCTACAGGCCAATAAATGGGACCTGTCGATGGCCCTGAACAACACTCCGGAACGCGCCAAAGCCATCAGCTTCTCGTCTGCGGCTTCCAACTACGAAGTGTCCTTCGTGTACAACAAGTCCAATCCCAAGGTCGGCAAGAAGTTGACCTCGGTCGCTGATATCGACAAGCAAGGCACCGTTATTGCCGTGATGTCTGGCACTGCGCAGGACAAAGTCATCTCTGCTGTCGTCAAGCAAGCACAAATCATGCGCCTGCCGGGTATTGATGAAACCCGCATGGCAGTGAGCTCCCGCCGCGCAGATTTCATTGCTGATGCTTCCGATACCAACTGGATCTTCTCCGAGTCTCATGACGACTGGGCCAAGACCTTTGTGCCGAATCCGGCACTGGCGAAACAGGAAGTGGCATTCGGTATTCGCAAGAACACCAATGCGGACGATATCGCCCTGCTGGATGGCTACCTGAAGAAGAAGGTTTCTTCCGGTGCGGTCAATGCTCTGATCAAGAAAGCAGTGCAAGAGACTCTTGCTTCGGGCAAGTAAAGCAGACGGGTAAGTGCCGCACATGCAGCACTTACCCGGAACCTTCGTAGTAATGAGGTTGTAATGACTATGAACAAGATCATGAGCAATAAAACTGCAGCGCAGGATGTTGCCACTGCCGGCAATCAGCAAAAAAGCGGCACTTCCGCCATGTCAGGCCAGCCACTTGTAAGAATCAATAATCTGCACAAGAGCTATAGCCCGACCGTTCAGGTGCTAAAAGGCTTGAATCTCGATATGGCAGCAGGTGAGCGCCTAGTGGTAATCGGGCCAAGTGGTGGCGGCAAAAGCACGCTGTTGCGCGTCATGATGGGGCTGGAAGAAGTAAATGGCGGTTCGGTGACATTTGCTGGGCAGTCATATATCAGCGCCGATGAAAGTAAAGGAAAAACCGATATCAATCTGGATGTACGTAAGCAGATCGGTATGGTTTTTCAGCACTACACACTATTTCCCCATTTGACCATTCTACAAAACCTGACGCTTGCCCCGAGAAAAGTCCGTGGCGAGAGTAAAGCTTCTGCCGAAGAGCGTGGTATGGCCCTGCTGACGCGATTTGGCCTGGGGGCAAAGGCGAATGCCTATCCAAACCAGCTGTCGGGTGGCCAGAAACAACGGGTTGCCATTGCCCGGGCTTTGATGCTCGATCCGAAACTGATGTTGTTTGATGAAGTGACTTCGGCACTTGATCCGGAATTGGTGGCAGAAGTTGAGCAGGTAATTCTGCAGCTTGCCGAGCAGGGCATGCCAATGATGATCGTGACCCACGATATGTGGTTTGCCAAGAATATTGCCTCGAGAGTGGTTTTCTGTGCCGGTGGCGTTGTGGTGGAAGAAGGTACGCCCGATGAAATCTTCAATGCACCGAAGCATGAAAGAACACGGGAATTCCTGAACCGGGTTTTCCATATCTAGCCGCGATAGGTGAATCAAATGTCTTACAGTTTTGATTTTTCCGGGCTGTCGCAAGGTTATGGCGATCTGCTAGATGGCTTGAAAGTCACCGTTGAGCTGACCATTGCGGCCAACCTTATCGGTGTGACGCTTGGTTTCATCGTGGCATTGCTGGTGATGAGCAAGCTGAAGGTAGTGCGGATGCCCGCCATGTTGTTTGTGGAGTTCTTCCGCTGTACGCCGGCCATCATCCAGATCGCCTGGTTCTTTTACTGCGTGCCGATTCTGTTTGATGTCTATCTCGACTCTATCACCATGGGTGTGCTGGCCCTGGGGTTGAATCTGACGGCATTCAATGCCGAGGCATATCGCGCCGCGATTCAGTCGGTGCCAAAGGAGCAGCACGATGCAGGTATTGCATTGGGGCTCAGTCCATTGCAGCGGGTAATTTACATCGTATTACCCCATGCCGTGCGAGCATCCATACCTGTCTTGATCACTAACGGTATCGGTATCTTCCAGCAGACCGCACTAGTGGCCATCGTGGCAATTCAGGACCTGATGTATCAGGGTAAATCGCTAGCGACAACGACTTATCGGCCAATTGAAACATTCACCCTGATTGCAATCATCTACTTTGCTATCTCTTTCCCGATCGCCCAGTTGGTACAAGCCATTGAGCGACGCCGGGAAGTGGCCAGCCGTTAAAGGAGCGTAAAAATGACCTACGACTTTGCGATTGTGCTGGGTTATTGGCAGGCACTTCTTCAAGGGCTTCAACTCACGCTGAAATTGACCTTGCTCTGTGCTGTCGCGGGTAGTGCATTGGGTTTTGCGGTAAGTCTGGCCCGGGTTTCTGCAATCAAACCGCTGCGCTGGCTGAGCACCCTATATGTCGAGTTTTTCCGCGGGACACCGGTGCTGATTCAGTTGTTCTGGTTTTTCTTCTGCTTGCCGATTGTTATCGGGACAGATATTTCGAACTTTGTAGCGGCTACCGTTTCACTGACGCTATATACCGGTGCAATTACCAGCGAGACGTTCCGGGCTTCGCTCAAGTCGATTCGCAAGGAAGAAATTGATGCCTGTATTGCCCTGGGCTTGTCCCGTATGGCGCAAGTGCTGTACGTGATATTGCCGCAAGCGATTCTGCGGGCAATACCAACGCTGCTTTCCAACTTTGTCAGTCTTTTCAAAGAAAGCGCACTGGTATCCGCAGTGGGGATGGCAGATTTGATGTTTGTCGGGCAAAACATCTCTAGCAATATTGCCAAGCCGGTTGAAGTATTAACGATGGTGGCATTGATTTACTTCGTAGTAGCCTTTCCGCTTACCCGTGCAGTAACAGTGGTTGAGCGCAAAATGCTGGCAAAACTTGCAATCTGAAAAACCTTGAATGGTCAAGGTAGGTTTACTTAATCACGTATTACGTCAGGAGTTAAATAGAATGGAACTCAAAGGAATTTTGCCGGCTATCGTTACTCCCTTCGATGAAAAAGGGAATATCGACTTCAAAACTTACGAAAAGCTGCTTGAATTTCAGCTTTCCCGTGGCGTAAGTGGCTTTGTCCCCTTGGGCACTACGGGCGAATACTACGCCATGTCCGATGCAGAACGAGCCGATGTACTGCGTTGTGTTAAAGAGGTTGTCGGTGACCGTGCGCTCCTGATCGCGGGTACCAACTCCAGCTGCACCCGCAATGTTATTGCACACACTGAAACTGCGAAAAAGCTTGGCTATGACACAGTGCTTCTTGCCCCGCCGTACTACGCACTGCCGAGCCAGGAAGAACTGATCTCGCATTATCAAGCCGTTCTGGATGCGGTTGATGTCGAAATCGTTTTGTACAACTACCCGGTACGTGCCGGTGTGGAAGTCGGTTTCGAAACCATGGATGCCTTTGCTGACAATCCGCGTGTTATCGGCATCAAGGAAAGCAGCGGCAATCTGCTGCGTGCCATCGAAATCAGCAAGCGCTATGGCGACAAATATCAGCTGTCTTGCGGTAGCGATGACCAGGCGCTGGACTTCTTCATGTGGGGCGCCACCAGCTGGATCTGCGGCCCGGCCAACTTCATGATCGATCCGGTTATCCGTTTCTACAACAAGTTCACTGCTGGCGATCTGCAGGGCGCGCAGAACGAAATGCGCAAGATGTTCCCGGTCATGGCCAACCTGGAGTCCGGCAAGTTCGTACAGAAAGTGAAATACGGTTGTGAATTGGCCGGTGTTCCCGTAGGTGGTACTCGCCTGCCGCTGCTGCCTCTTACTGCAGAAGAAAAGCTCAGCCTGTCGGAAGCCTTCTCTGGGCTTTCTGCGTAATGAATAAGATGGGCAGCCACATTGGCTGCCCATCTTGAAATGGAAGATTGGTCATGGCGCGGCACACATTTTTCTGTATCGACGGACACACTGCAGGCATGCCGGTACGAATGGTGGTAGGTGGGGCTCCCTTTCTGCAGGGTAATAATCAAGCCGAGCGGCGCGAGTATTTCATCCAGCATTTCGACTGGATCCGCACCGCGCTCACTATGGAGCCGCGCGGGCATGCCTTCATGTCTGGCACCTTGTTGTACCCGCCGTCATCGACCGATTACGACATGGGACTGATCTTCATCGAAACCTCGGCCTCGTTGCCCATGTGCGGCCACGCCACCATCGGTTCGGTGACCTTCGCCATCGAGCACGGGCTGGTGCATCCGAAAACGCCGGGTGTGGTGCGGGTGGAAACCCCTGCCGGCCTAGTGGAGGCCCGCTACGAGCTGGCCGGCAACAAGGTCAGGTCGGTGCGCTTCACCAATGTGCCGTCCTTTCTGCTGTACCAGGGGGTGGAGATCGACATTGCCGGGCTGGGTCAGCTGAAAGTCGATGTGGCCTATGGCGGCAACTTCTACGCCATCGTCGAGCCGCAGCACAACTTCCGCGACATCAGCGATTTTTCCATTGCCGAGCTGCTGGGCTATGGCCGTGCGGTGCAGCAGGCGGTGAATGCGGCGGTGGAGGTGCAGCACCCGGAGATCGCCTCGATCAAGGGCCTGAAGCACTGCTTGTGGAGCGGGCCGGATGAGCGCGGCGACTACAACAACCGCATCGTGGTGATTGCTGGCGACCATCTGGTGGATCGCTCTCCTTGCGGCACCGGCACCTCGGCGCGAGTAGCGCTGCGCGCCAGCAAGGGCCTGCTCAAGCAGGGCGAGCAATTCGTGCACCAGAGCCTGACTGGCGGCCGCTTTACCGGCCGCATCGAGCAGGAGGTGCAAGTCGGCCCGCTGCAGGGAGTACGCCCCAGCGTGGAAGGACAGGCTTTTGTCACCGGGCTTAACACTATTTTTGTCGATCGCACTGAGCCGTATGCAGACGGCTTCCTGATTGACTAAAGCGCTGATGCCAGCGGCTTGGAAGGGTATTCAACATGAGTCGTACAGTTGTTGTTGGGGCTGGCATTGTTGGGGCCGCCATTGCGTTCGAGTTACAGCGTCGCGGCAAGAATGTGGTGTTGCTCGACCGGGATACGCCCGGACGCGGCGCCTCGTTTGGCAATATGGCCAGCATTGCGGTAACCGAGTTTCCGCCCATTTCGCGGCCCAGTACCTGGGCCAAGATTCCGGGCTGGCTGACCGATCCGGAAGGGCCGATTCGGCTGCGTCCCGGCTACGCGCCCAAGCTGCTGCCGTGGATGCTGCGCTTTCTCGCCGCCGGCCGGCCATCAAAGGTAGCCGAGCTGGAGCAGGCCGGTGCCGTGCTGTGCCGCCGGGTCTACGACGATCTGCTGCCGATGCTGCAGGTGTTGGGTATGTCGGATGCGCTGAGCGAAACCGGCTGCCTGAGCCTGTATGCCAACGATGCCGAGTACGAGGCAGACCGCGAGCATATTGACGTTGCCAACAAGTTCGGATTTCACACCCGCCTGGTGGACAAGGACGAGCTGCGCGAGTTGGAGCCGGCTATCTCACCGGTGATTAGCAAGGCGGAATTGTTTTCTACCAACAGATCGATTCGCGACCCCTACCAGCTGGTACTGGCGCTGGTGGCCAACTTTCAGCAGCAGGGCGGCCTGGTCCGCCAGGGGGTGGTCAGTGCTATCGACAGCGCCAATGGCCAGGTGCGCGCAGTGGTGCTGGACAACGGCCAGCGCATCGAATGCAGCGAGCTGGTACTGGCTGCTGGCGCCTATACCGGCCGGCTGTCTGCGTTGATCGGCGAAAACATTCCGATGGAGACCGAGCGTGGCTACCACACTCAGATCATGGTGCCGGGCATTGCGCTCAAGCATTCACTGATCTGGCCGGCCAAAGCCTTCATGGTGACGCCCACCGCCGGTGGCATCCGGGTTGGTGGCACCGTGGAGCTGGCTGGACTGGATGCCGAGCCGGATTACCGCCGCGCGAAAGTGCTGGTGAAGCGGGCGCAGATTGCGCTGCCGCAATTGCAGCTTGGGGGCGCCACCGAGTGGATGGGACATCGCCCAGCCTTGCCGGACACCATTCCCGTCATCGGTCCGTCTGCCAAGGTTGGTGGCGTGTTTTACGCCGCCGGCCACGGCCACCTCGGCTTGACCTACGCGGCGACCACCGCGCGGCTGATGGCCGATTTGCTGACGGGCCAGACGCCGCCGGTGGACATGACGCCGTACCGGGTAGACCGCTTTTAACGCAGGAGGAAAGCAAGATGGCCATTGAAACGATGTCGGCGGCAACGGCCCCCGTGGCGGTCATTACCGCCGCGGGCCGCGGCATGGGCGAAGCGATCGCCCGCGAGCTGCACGACCGTGGCTACCGCCTGGTGCTGATGTCGCCGTCGGGCAGCGCGGTAAGGTTGGCCGCAGAGCTGGGGGTGATCGGTATGAGTGGCTCGGTGACCGAGCCGGACGATCTGGCGGCACTGGTCAATTTGGCGGTAGACAGCTATGGCCGTATCGATGCCGTGGTGACCCACACCGGCCATCCACCCAAGGGCGATCTGCTGGAGATCAGCGATGAAGACTGGCTATTGGGCCACGACCTGATGCTGCTGAGCGTGGTGCGCATGGCGCGCTTGGTAACGCCGCTGATGCAGCAGCAGGGCAAGGGCGCGTGGCTAAACATCACCACCTTTGCCGCCCATGAGCCGACGCTGAAGTTTCCGCTGTCCTGCGCCTACCGCGCGGCGGTGGCCGCCTATACCAAGCTGTACGCCGACCGCTATGCCGACAACAACATCCGCATGAATGCGCTGCTGCCCGGCTACATCGACAGCCTGGACCACAATCCGGCCATCTGCGAAACCATCCCGATGGGGCGCATCGGCTCGGTGGCCGAGATTGCCAAAACGGCAGCCTTTTTACTGTCAGACGATGCCGGCTATATCACCGGTCAGAACATTCGCGTTGATGGCGGCCTGACCCGCCACGTGTGAGCAATTCAATAACTTCAAAGACTTTGCGGAGAACATGATGAGAAACAAACTGTATATCAACGGTGCCTGGAAACTTCCGGTTAACGGTGGCACGTTTGACGTAATCAACCCGGCGACCGAAGAGCTCATCCAGCAGGCACCTGCCGCGTCCGAGGCGGATGTGAATGAAGCTGTGCTGGCCGCTCGTGCCGCCTTCGATCATGGTCCGTGGCCAAAGATGTCCGGTCGCGAGCGTGCCTATTACCTGCGCGCCATCGCCGCCGGTATTCGCGCCAGACTGGGCGAAATTGCCCGCCTCGAATCCATCGACAACGGCAAACCGCTGCCGGAAGCCGAATGGGATGTCGGCGATGCGGCCGGCTGCTTTGAATACTATGCGACGCTGGCGGAAGAGCTGGACACCAACCCGGTGGAGCCGATCGAATTGCCAGATGGCCGTTTCACCTCCAAGGCCGTGCGCGAGCCGCTGGGTGTGGCCGGTGCCATCATTCCGTGGAACTACCCGCTGCTGATGGCCGCCTGGAAAGTAGCGCCGGCGCTGGCCGCAGGCTGCACGGTGGTGCTCAAGCCTGCCGCGCTGACCTCCCTGACCTCGCTGGAACTGGCTGCCATTGCCGATGAGGTGAAATTGCCTGCCGGCGTCTTGAACGTGGTGACCGGTTCCGGCGCCAAGGCCGGCCAGGCACTGATCGACCACCCGGGCGTGGACAAGCTGGCCTTTACCGGCTCCGGCCCGGTCGGCTCCACCGTGATGGCCGCCGCGGCACGCGATATCAAGCGGGTCAGCCTGGAGCTGGGCGGCAAGTCGCCGTTCCTCGTGTTCGACGACAGCGATATCGAAAAAGCCGTCGAGTGGATCATGTTCGGCATTTTCTGGAACCAGGGCCAGGTCTGCTCGGCAACCTCGCGCGTGCTGGTGCAGCAGGCGCTGTACCAGCCGCTGCTGGACCGTTTGGTGGAAGAAACCCGCAAGATCACCATCGGTAACGGTCTGGAAGAGGGCGTTCTGCTGGGGCCATTGGTGTCCCAAGGCCAGTTGAACCAGGTACTGGCAGGGATCGAAGAGGCGCGTAGTGCCGGTGCCACCGTGGTGACCGGCGGAAAGAAACCGGCCGGTTTTGACAAGGGCTACTTCCTGGAACCGACCATCCTGGCCGATGTGCCGCTGGACAGCCGCGCCTGGAGCGAGGAGTTCTTTGGCCCGGTGGTGTGCATCAAGCCGTTTGCCGACGAAGCCGAGGCCATCAGCCTGGCCAACGACAGCCGCTTTGGCCTGGCCGCGGCGGTGATGTCTACCGATGATGCGCGTTGCGAACGGGTGGCGGCCAGCCTGCGCGCCGGCATCGTGTGGATCAACTGCTCGCAGCCGACCTTTACCGAGGCGCCGTGGGGTGGCTACAAGCAGTCCGGTATCGGCCGCGAGCTGGGACGCTGGGGTCTGGACAACTATCTGGAAACCAAGCAGATCACCCGCTACAACAGCGAGCAACCGTGGGGGTGGTACATCAAATGAGCGAGCACAACCTCAACTGGAGCCGCGCCATCGAGCTGGTAGAGGTTCACTGCCAGGGCGAAATCGGTAAGGTGATTGTCGGCGGTACGCCGGAGATTCCCGGTGCCACGCTGCTGGACAAGATGAACTACATCAACCAGGTAGATGACAGCCTGCGCCGTTTCGTCACCTTCGAGCCCCGTGCATCGGTACAGATGTCGGTGAACCTGCTGCTGCCACCGGTGCATCCGGAGGCCGATGCCGGCTTTATCGTGCTGCAGGCGGACAGGGCGCACCCAATGTCCGGCAGCAACTGCATCTGCGTGGTCACCGCCTTGCTGGAAACCGGCCGGGTAGCTATGCACGAGCCGGAAACCATCGTGCGGGTGGATACCCCGGCCGGGCTGATCACCGCCCGGGCACAGTGTCGCGATGGCCAGTGTCTGTCCGTCAGTCTCGACAACATTCCCTGCTTTGTCGAGGTGCTGGATTTTCCGATCATTACCGAGAGCTGGGGCACCATCCGCGCCGACATCGCCTTTGGCGGCGTGTACTACGCCATCGTCGATGCGGAGCAAGTCGATTTGACGATTGCGCCGGGCAATGCCCGCGAGCTGATGGAAACCGGCATGGCGCTCAAGTCGCTGCTGAACCAGCAGATTCAGGTGAGCCACCCAGAATTGCCGGGGGTGGATGAAATCGCCTACGTGATGTTCCGTGGCTGGGAGGCAGATGGTGCGGTACGGACCTGTACCACGCTGAAGCCCGGCCGCGTGGACCGCTCGCCCTGTGGTACCGGCAGCTCGGCCAACCTGGCCACCATGTTCGCGCGTGGGTTGATTGAGGTGGGGGGCAAGCAGGTGTCGCGTTCCATCATCGGCGGTGAATTTACCGCCGAAGTGCTGGCAACGACCGAGGTGGGCGGCCGTCCGGCCATCCTGCCACGCATCACCGGGCGTGGTTGGGTGTATGGCACCGAGCGGCTGCGTATTGATGACAACGACCCGTTCCTGCAGGGGTTTGCGCTGTCCGACACCTGGGGGCCGCTGGTGGGCGATTTGCAGTAAGCAAGCGCCCTGGCTGTAGACGCCGCTGGTAATGGCGAACGCTTGTGCGTTCGCCATTTTTGAGTCTGCCATGCGCAGGCTGCCTGACGCTGTTTCCTTTTCCGATACTGGTTTTGTGTGGTTCTTACTATGAACACTATCCGCAGCATCCTGATCGCCAACCGCAGCGAAATCGCCATTCGTGTCATGCGCGCCGCCAGCGAAATGAACATTCGCACCGTCGCCATCTACGCCGAAGAAGACAAGCTCGCCCTGCATCGCACCAAGGCTGACGAAGCCTATCAGGTCGGCGCCGGCAAGAAGCCCATCGCCGCCTACCTCGATATCCCCGACATCATCCGCATCGCCAAGGAGGCCGGTGTCGATGCGATTCACCCCGGCTACGGCTTCCTGTCGGAGAACCCGGATTTTGCCGAAGCCTGTGCCGCCGCCGGCATTACCTTCATCGGCCCCAAGCCGCAGGTGATGCGCCAGCTGGGCAACAAGGTGGCGGCGCGCGAGCTGGCGCAGGCCGCCGGCGTGCCGGTGGTGCCCGCCACCGGCGCACTGCCGTATGACGTGGCCGCGGCCAAGACGTTGGCCGCAGCCGTCGGCTACCCGCTGATGCTCAAGGCCAGCTGGGGCGGTGGCGGCCGCGGCATGCGCGTGGTGGAACACGAAGGCGAGCTGGCCGACGCCATGGACGTGGCGCGGCGCGAGGCGCTGGCCGCCTTCGGCAACGACGAGGTGTACCTGGAGAAGCTGGTACGCCGCGCGCACCACGTCGAGGTACAGGTGCTGGGTGACCAGCACGGCAACCTGGTGCATCTGTTCGAGCGCGACTGCTCGGTGCAGCGCCGCAACCAGAAAGTGGTGGAGCGCGCGCCGGCGCCGTATCTGAGCGAGCAGC
>CAMLGD010000025.1 GCA_946479405.1 uncultured Vogesella sp. | reverse complement strand
GCCGGGCTCTGCACGCGGCCGGCGGACAGGCCGCGGCGGATCTTCTTCCACAGCAGCGGCGACAGGTTGAAGCCCACCAGGTAGTCCAGTGCACGGCGCGCCTGCTGCGCATCCACCAGCTCCTGCGAGATGTCGCGCGGATGGGCAATGGCGTCCAGCACCGCATTCTTGGTGATTTCGTGGAATACCACGCGTTGCGCGGTGCGGTCCTTCAACAGTTTTTTCTTGTTGAGGATTTCCACCAGGTGCCAGGAAATGGCCTCGCCTTCGCGGTCCGGGTCAGTTGCCAGGTAGACGTGGTCTACCTTGGCGACCGCATCGACGATGGCATCGACGTGCTTGCTGTTGCGCGCGATCAGCTGGTACTTCATGGCGAAGTCTTTTTCCGGGTCCACCGCACCGTTCTTTGGCACCAGGTCGCGCACGTGGCCGTAGGAGGCGAGGACTTCGAAGTCCGGTCCCAGATATTTTTTCAGTGTTTTCGCTTTTGACGGCGATTCGACAATCAGCAGGCTAGTGGGCATGTGCGGGTCGTTTCTGCAGAGGTCCCGGGTTCAGGACGACAATATTGTGTATTCATCAAACAAAACAAGAGCGCAAGTTTGGCGCTCTTGTCGGGGCATGCGTTGCGGCCAACCAGCAGCTGGCCGTAGCGCTTACTGCATGGTGGGCTCGCCATGCAGTGCAGTCAGCAGATCTTCACCAACCAGTACCGGCAGCTCGGCGCGCTGCGCCCACAGCACCATCAGTGCCGCCAGTTTGGCGGTGGGCAGCGAGATTTCGTCATCCGGCAGCGCCAGCAGGCGGTCAATCAGCATTTCCCGTTGCGCCGGCGACAGTGCGCCGTTGTCTTCCAGGAACATGATCAGGCCGCGGATCTCGGTGGGCAGACGGGCGATTTCCTCGTCGTGGTACACGCGCAGGCCAGTGCTGTCGTTGGCGCCCTGGTAGGCGCCATCGTTGAGACTGTTCAGGCCGTCCAGCCATTCCAGCGCGTTGCTGATTTCATCGTTTTCGAAACCGGCAGCCGCCAACTGGCGTCCCAGATCCTCATGCGCGGGGCAGGCATCGGGGTCGCTGAATTCTTCAAGCAGGTAGGCGAGTACGTCAAACATTCAGGGGAATCAACCGGTTAGCAGGCCGTGCTGGTGGCGTCGCGACGGCGCTGGTAGCGGCCGCCGTGCATGCTGTCAACATGACCTTGTATTTCAAGCTCGAGAAGCATCGCGTAAACCACCCCCGGCGTCAACCCGAGCCGGGCGGCCAGGGTGTCGGCATCCACCGGATCGAAGCCCATCGCCTGCAGCAAGGGCTGCTCTGGCAGCGCGTCGTCATTGCTGGTCGCATTGAGCGTGGGCTGGCTGGGGCGCAGCGGTAAACGGCCAACTTCGTCCAGCACATCGTCTACGGTTTCCACCAGCCGGGCACCATCCTTCAGCAGCCGATGGCAGCCGCGCGCTTGTGGATTGAGGATGGAGCCGGGGATGGCCATCACCTCGCGCCCGGCTTCCAGCGCCAGCCGCGCGGTGATCAGCGAACCGCTTTGCAACGTGGCTTCCACCACCAGGCAGCCGCGCGCCAGGCCGGCGATGATGCGGTTGCGACGCGGAAAATTCTGCGCCAGCGGCGGGCTGCCCAGCGGAAACTCGGACAGGATCAGCCCTTGCTCGGCAATGCGGTGCGCCAGCTCGCGGTTGCGCGCCGGATAGACGCGGTCGATGCCGGTGCCGATTACCGCCACGGTGCTGGCGGCCTGGCTCAGCGCCCCTTCGTGCGCAGCGGCATCGATGCCACCGGCCAGACCACTGACAATGCTGTAGCCGTTGGCCGCCAGGTTGCGGGCAAAGCTGCGGGCATTGTCGTCACCCTGCGGTGTGGAATTGCGGCTGCCGACGATGGCCAGCATCGGTGCGGCCAACAGCTCGCGGCGGCCGCGGGCAAACAGCAGCGGTGGTGCTGCGCCGGCCTCTGCCAGTTGGCACGGGTAATCGTCGTCCTGCAGTGTGATCAGATGGCAGCCATCGGCCGCGGCCCAGGTCAGCGCCGCTGCCGCGCTTTGCTGCGCCAGCTCGCCCCCCAGGGTTTCGGCGATGCCGCGGTCCAGCAGCTCGCCCAGCTGCGCCGGGCGCGCCGACAGCGCGGCCTCGGCACTGCCGAAGCGCTGGATCAGCTGCAGGAAGCGCTGCGGGCCGACACCGGGCGAGAAGGCCAGCGTCGCCCAGGCGTGCAGGCGGTCGCTCATTGCGGTGCGGCGATGCGGTCACCCACTATCACCGACTGGCTGCTGCGCAGCACCAGCGCGTACGAGGCTTTCTGGAACACGCGGTAGACGATCAGGTCGCCCAGTTGCTCGGACGGCATCGCCAGTTGCTGCTTCTGGCCGTTGTTTTCCACGCTGATGATCTTGGGCGCACGGTAGATGCCGAACACGTGGCCGATCTCGACGCCTTCACGTAGGCCGCGGTTGATCACCACGCTGTACAGCTGGCCGATCTCGTTGACGCCGCTGACGCTCTGCACGATCTTGCCCTGTAGCTCTGGCGGCGGCTCATGAGGGATGTATTGCAGGTCTTCGTGTTCGGCCTTCTTCGCCAGGCGATCGCCGATCAGGATTTCCTCGTTGACCTTGCCTACCTGCAGGCTGCTGACGGTATCGAGCTTGCGCACTTGCAAGTCGCCGCCGTAGATCACCTCGTGGCCCAGCAGCTCCTTGCTGTCCGGGTCCACTACCGGGCGGCCCAGACGGTAGGCCTGCCAGGTGCCGCCGGAGGTCAGGCCGGTGGCGTAGGCCGGGTCCAGTGTGGACAGGATGACGCGGTTTTCCTGGGTGGCCACCAGGCGCGGCGCACGCTCGTAATCGGCTGTGTCATCCACCAGCAGCGGACGCTTGAGGAACGGCTCGATCGCCTTGGCCGGGATCATGGTGATGGCTTCATCCAGTGCCGTGCTGCGCACCTGCGGCGACAGTTTCACCGTGCGGTTGCTGCCAATGCGCAGCCGCGGCTGGCCATCGACGTATTCCAGGTACAGCACATCGCCCGGATAGATCCAGTGCGGATTCTTGATCTCGGCACGGTTCATGCGCCACAGCTGCGGCCACTTCCACGGCGATTTCAAATACTTGCCGGAGATGTCCCACAGCGTGTCCCCCTTTTTCACCACATAGCGTTGCGGTGCATCCTCGCGTAGCTGCAAGGTATCGGCTATGGCCGGGGCGGACAGGCCAATGGCCAGAACAAGAGATATAATAGGTTTTAACATCTGAAAGTGACCCCATCTATAGCCGGCACTGGACAGAGAAACGCTTACCACCGGTCTGATGACAATATTATTGTCAGCCGTGTCGGCATCCTCAACTGAAACGGTTTTGATTATGGCATTACTCAATATCCTTCATTATCCCGATCCGCGCTTGCACAAGGTAGCCAAGCCGGTAGAAGTTTTTGACGCGGCGCTGCAAAAGCAGATCGACGACATGTTCGAAACCATGTACGAAGCGCGTGGCATCGGTCTGGCCGCCACCCAGGTGGACTACCATCACCGCCTGATCGTCATCGATACCTCGGAAGATAAAACCGAGCCCTACGTCTTCATCAACCCGGAATTCCTGCACAAGGACGGCGAGACGGTGTACGAGGAAGGCTGCCTGTCGGTGCCCGGCATCTACGACAAGGTAACCCGCGCCGAGCACGTGAAAGTGCGGGCGCTGGGCCGCGACGGCAAACCGTTCGAGCTGGAAACCGGCGGCCTGCTGGCGATCTGCCTGCAACACGAGGTGGATCACCTCGATGGCAAGGTGTTCGTGGAATACCTGTCGGAACTGAAGCAGGCGCGCATCAAGACCAAGATGAAAAAGCGCGAGAAGCACACCATGTAAGCCTGCGGCCAACGTTGGCCGCAGCCTGATGCGGGGCACGCCAGTCGTGCCCCGTCGCATTTGAGGATTCCCGATGAAGCTGATTTTTGCCGGTACCCCGGTATTCGCCGCCAAGGCGCTAGAGGCGCTGCTGGCCGCCGGTCACGACATTGCGCTGGTGCTGACCCAGCCGGATCGCCCCGCCGGCCGCGGCATGAAGCTCAAGCCCAGTCCGGTAAAGGAGCTGGCATTGCAGCATGGCCTGCGGGTGGAGCAGCCGCTGACACTGAAAACCCCGGAAGCGCAGGCGCTGGTGGCCGAGGTGGGCGCCGAGGTGATGGTGGTAGCCGCCTATGGCCTGCTGCTGCCCAAGGCGGTGCTGGAGATGCCGGCACGCGGCTGCCTCAATATCCATGCTTCGCTGCTGCCGCGCTGGCGTGGTGCCGCGCCGATCCAGCGCGCCATCCTGGCCGGTGACGCCGAAACCGGCATCACCATCATGCAGATGGACGCGGGCCTGGATACCGGCGACATGCTGTCTGTCCATGCGCTGCCGATTACCGCCGACGATACCGCCAGCACGTTGCACGACAAACTGGCGGTACTGGGCGCCGAAGCCATCGTCGGCACCCTGGCGCAGCTGGATGCCTGCGTGCCGGAGAAACAGCCGGAAGCCGGTGTCACCTACGCCGCCAAGCTCAGCAAGGAAGAGGCACGCGTGGACTGGACGCAGCCGGCGGCAGACATCGCCCGCGCCATCCGTGCCTACAACCCGGCACCTGGCGCGCACACGCTGCTGGCCGGCGAGGCGCTCAAGCTGTGGTTTGCCGAGGCCATCGACGGTCAGGGGGCGCCGGGCGAGGTACTGCATGCCGATGCCGACGGCGTGGTGGTGGGCAGCGGCCATGGCCTGGTGCGCATCACCGAGCTGCAGGCGGCGGGCGGCAAAAGGTTGGCCGCACGCGAGTTTGCCGCCGGTCGCAGCGGCCTGGCGGGAACCGTACTGGGGGCTTGAGCCTCCAAAACCTGCCCGCATCTGTGTAGGCATGCCTGAAGCGAAAGGGAAACGTCATGGGCTTTAACTGGTTGAAAACCACGGTATTGATGGCGGCCATCGTGGCGCTGTTCGCCATGATCGGCGGCATGATCGGCGGCAAGAGCGGCATGCTGCTGGCGCTGCTGTTCGGCGGCGCGATGAACGTGTTTGCCTACTGGAACTCCGACAAAATGGTGTTGCGTATGTACAACGCCCAGGAGGTGGATGCCCATAGCGCGCCGGAACTGTACGGCATGGTGGCCGAACTGGCGCAACGCGCCGGCCTGCCGATGCCGCGGGTGTACGTGATCCATGAAGAGCAGCCGAACGCCTTCGCCACCGGCCGCAACCCGGAAAACGCCGCGGTGGCGGCCACCACCGGCATCATGCGCATGCTCAGCTACCAGGAGCTGCGCGGGGTGATGGCGCACGAGCTGGCACACGTACAGCATCGCGATACGCTGATTTCCACCATCAGCGCCACCATGGCCGGCGCCATTTCCGCGCTGGCCAACTTCGCCATGTTCTTTGGCGGTCGCGACGAAGACGGCCGTCCGGTGAACCCGATTGCCGGCATCGCGGTGGCGATCCTGGCGCCGCTGGCCGCCAGCCTGATCCAGATGGCGATTTCGCGCGCGCGCGAATTCGAGGCTGATCGCGGAGGCGCCGAGATCAGCGGCGACCCGCTGGCACTGGCCGCCGCGCTGCAGAAAATCGAGTACTACGCGCAGGGGCGGCCGATGTACGCCGCCGAGGCGCATCCGGAAACCGCACAGATGATGATCATCAACCCGCTGTCCGGTGGTGGCATCAGCGGTCTGTTCCGCACCCACCCGCATACCGAGGAACGCATCGCCCGGCTGCAGGAGATCGCCCGCGGCATGCGCTGAACCGGTATCATCCGCCCTGTCGAATCACGGCCACCGTCCCGGTTGCGGACGGTGGCCGGTTTTCTTGTTGGAACATATACATGCACCGTATCCAGGAACTGGCGGCCGGCCTGCTCGAGCGTATCGAGCAGGGCCGCACCCTGACCGAGGCGCTGGGCACCATCCAGCGCAATCACGAGCTGAGCCCCGCCGAGCGCGGCGCGCTACAGGACATCGCCTACGGCAGCCTGCGCCGCTTGGGGCAGCTGCGTTTCGTGCTGCGCCAGCTGGTGCCGCGACCGCTGCCGGCCGCCGACATCGAGCGGCTGTTGCTGGTGGCGCTGTTCCAGCTGCTGCATACCCGCGCCGCCGACTACGCGGTGGTGGACCAGGCAGTGAATGCGGCCGGCAGACTGGCCGGCGGCAAGTTCAAGGGTCTGGTCAACGGCGTACTGCGCAATGCCTTGCGCCAGCGTGAACAACTGCTGGCTGCGGCACAGCGCGATAACGAGGCGCGCTACAACCATCCGCGCTGGTGGCTGCAGCGTCTGCGCGCGGCTTACCCGGCGCAGTGGGCGGACATTCTGGACGAAAGCAACCGTCATCCACCGATGACGCTGCGGGTGAACGCCCGCCACGGCGATGCTGCCGGCTACGTCGCCGAGTTGGCCGCAATGGGCATGGTGGCGCGCGCGCTGGACAGCCATGCCGTGTTGCTGGAAGTGCCGTGCAATGTGCGCGAACTGCCGGGTTTTGCCGACGGCCGCGTGTCGGTACAGGATTGGGGGGCGCAACAGGCTGCTCGCTGGCTGGATGTGCAAGGCGGCATGCTGGTGCTGGATGCCTGCGCCGCACCTGGTGGCAAGAGCGGCCACCTGCTGGAGTTGGCCGATGTCACGCTGACCGCGCTGGATGTCGATGCCGCCCGTCTGACGCGGGTGGAAGAAAACCTGACGCGGCTGGGGCTTGCGGCCAACGTGGTCGCCGCCGATGCGGCACAGCCGGCCAAGTGGTGGGACGGGCAGCCGTTCGACCGCATTCTGGCGGACGTGCCGTGCTCGGCCAGCGGCGTGGTGCGTCGCCATCCGGACATCAAGTGGCTGCGCCGCCCGGCCGATTTTGCCGCACTGGGGCAGCAGCAGGGCGCGCTCAGCGACGCGCTGTGGCCGCTGCTGGCCGCCGGTGGCAAAATGCTGTACGCCACCTGTTCCATCATGCCGGAGGAAAACCGTCAGCAGGTGGATGCCTTCCTGACGCGTCACCCCGACGCCCAGCTACTACAAGACGAACAATTGCTGCCTACCCCGGAACATGACGGTTTCTATTACGCGCTGTTGGCAAAACGTCCTTAGCCTGCTGTTAGTGCTGGCTGCCTGCCTGTTGCCGCTTACGGCGCAGGCGGCAGAGGGCATTACCGTGCTGCGGGCGCGTGCCGAGGTGGAGGAGCACGCACTGGCCATCTCCACCCGCTACCAGATCGTGCTGCCCAACGCCTTGCAGGATGCCGTGCAGCAGGGCGTGCCGCTGACCTTCCGCCTGACCTTCGAACTGACCCATCCGCGCAGCAGCGCCTACTGGCTGCGTTTCAAGCATTTTTTCGAACCGACCGCCAGCATCAACTTCAAGCTGATGTACTACCGGCTTACCAACCGCTACCGGGTGGCAATCGGCAGTTTGGCCAACAATTACAACTCGCTGACCGAGGCGGTGGCGGCGGTGGGCAGCATTGCCGGCTGGCGGGTGTTGGATGTGTCTGACTGGGATGAGAGCGATCGCCGCCTGCTGCGCGGCCGCGTGCAGCTGGAACTGGATATCGGCCAGCTGCCACGGCCGTTCCAGCTCAATGCTCTGGGCACCAGCGACTGGTCGCTGGAGTCGGCGTGGACCCCGGTGACGGTCGAGGGGGGCAGCTGATGCGTTATCCGGCGATAGCCGCCGCGCTGGGCGTGGTGCTGATGTACCTGCTGGCGATTTCCACCGGCAACACTTCCAAGCTGGCCGAATACTACTGGTGGGTGTTTGGCCTCAATGCGCTGGGCCTGGCCGGGCTGATCGGCGTGGTGGTACGGCAGGTGCTGCGCTTGCGCCGACGGGTGAAGAGCCGCGAGTTTGGCGCCAAGCTGACGCAGAAAATGGTGATGATGTTCACCGTGGTGGCATTGCTGCCGGGCATGCTGGTGTTCACCGTATCGGCGCAGTTCCTGACCCGCAGTATCGAGAGCTGGTTCAACGTGCAGGTGGAAACCGCACTGGACCGAGGCCTGGAGCTGGGGCGCAATGCACTGGGCTACGTGCTGACCGACCTGTCGCGCAAGGCACGGGTGGTGGCCAATGATATTTCCGACCAGAGCGAACGCGAACTCACCAGCCGGCTGGCGCGCCTGCGCGAGCAACTGGGGGTGGAGGAAATCGCCGTTTACACCCGCCAGGGCAAGCTGGTGAGTTTTGCCGGACCGGACGAGTTGCGTTACCTACCGCGTGCGCCTGACTACGAGTTGCTGCGTTCGTTGCAGAGTCGCAAGCTGCATGAAAGCATCGACAACGACGCCCGTAGCGGTTTGCTGCTCAAGGTGCTGCTGCCGTATCGCAGCTTTGTCACCGACGAGGCGCTGGTGGTGCAGATCATCCAGCCGGCGCCGGCACAGATCGCTCGCGATGCCGAGCTGATCGAGGAAGCGCGTACTGACTACCGCCAGCTGGTGCTGGCGCGCGACGGCCTGAAAACCTTCTACATGCTGACACTGGCGCTGGTGTTCCTGCTGGCCTTGACCGCAGCGCTGGCGTTTGCGCTGTTCATCTCCGAGCGACTGTCGGCGCCGCTGTCCGAGTTGGCCGCCGGTACCCGCGCGGTAGCGCAGGGCGATTATTCCAAGCGCCACCCGGTGTATCGCAAGGATGAGCTGGGCATCCTCACCACCATGTTCAACCGCATGACGCAGCAGCTGGAGGAGGCCCGCCATGCCGCGGATGAGAACCGCCGGCTGCTGGAGGCGGGCAAGCTGTATCTGGAAAGCATCCTTGCCAACCTGTCTGCCGGGGTGGTGGCGTTCGACAGTAACTGGAATCTGCGTGCGGCCAACACCAGTGCCGGGCGCATTCTCGGTGTGAATTTCGAGGCGCTGGCCACCGAGGAGCTGCAAGTCTGGCCGGTGCTGCGGCCGGAGCTTACACCGCTGGTGGACACCATCCTGCGCGAAGCGGCCAACGTTAACCCGCATGACTGGCAGCAGCAGATCGACTACAGCGGCGCCAATGGCCAACGACAGCTGGTGGTGCGCGGCGCAGTACTGCCGGAGCGCTCCGGCACCGGCTACGTGGTGGTGTTCGACGATATTACCGAACTAGGGCGGGCGCAGCGCGATGCCGCCTGGGGCGAGGTGGCCAAGCGGCTGGCACATGAAATCCGCAACCCGCTGACCCCGATCCAGCTGTCGGCCGAGCGGCTGGCGATGAAGCTGGCGGACAAGCTGGAAGGCGCCGATGCCGATATGCTGCGCCGCGCCACCGATACCATCATCAAGCAGGTTACGGCGTTGAAAGGCATGGTGGACGCCTTCCGCGACTATGCCCGTGCGCCACGTACCAAGCTGGGGCCGCTGGAGCTTAACACCCTGATTCGAGAGGTGTTGACGCTGTACGAAAGCAACCCGGCATTGCGGGCGGAACTGTGTGTGGAGCCGCTGCCGCTGATGGGCGATGCGGCGCTGCTGCGCCAGGTACTGCACAACCTTCTGCAGAACGCACAAGATGCAGTCCTTGACGCTGACATCCCGATGATTCACATTAGCAGCCGACTAGAAGGAAGGAACGCGCTCGTCTGTGTACAGGACAACGGCGCAGGGTTCAGTGCAGACATACTGCACCGTGCTTTTGAGCCTTACGTTACCAGTAAGGCCAAGGGCACCGGGTTGGGCCTTGCGGTGGTGAAAAAGATAGTGGAGGAGCACCACGGCCAGATTCAACTGGCCAATGGAGACAGCGGCGGCGCGCGGATCCTTCTCACCCTGCCAATGCTGGAGGCTTAATGCGAAGCAGCGACATTCTGATTGTTGATGACGAAATCGGTATCCGGGAATTGCTCTCGGAGATCCTGCAGGACGAAGGTTTTACCGTAGCGCTTGCCGAAAATGCCGAAGTAGCCCGTCAGTTGCGGGGGCAGACCCGGCCAGCACTGGTATTGCTGGATATCTGGATGCCGGACTGCGACGGCGTCACCCTGCTCAAGGAGTGGGCCAAGTCCGGACAGTTGAACATGCCGGTGGTGATGATGTCTGGCCATGCCAGCATCGATACCGCGGTTGAGGCGACCCGCATCGGTGCTTTCGATTTCCTGGAAAAACCGATTGCGCTACAGAAACTGCTGACCACCGTGCAACGTGCACTCAAGTACGGTGACATGCAGGCGAATACCTCGCTGAATCTGGACAAGCTCGGCAAGAGTGCACCGATTCAGGAGCTGAAACGGCAGCTGGATCGCGTTTCCAAGGTGAAGTCCCCGGTATTGCTCACTGGCGAACCCGGCGTCGGTTTCGAACTGGTGGCGCGTTTTTTCCACCACGGCAATATGCCGTGGGTGATGCCGGCCAAGTTGGAGCAGTTGGCCGATGCGCCGCTGGAGCTGTTGCAGAAGGCCAATAATGGCGTGCTGTTCCTGCCGGACATCGGGCAGTACAACCGTCGCACGCAGCAGGGCCTGCTGTTCCTGCTGTCCAAGCTGGATCGCTTCAATGTGCGGCTGGTGTGTTCCTGCAGTCGCCCGCTGCAGGAGTTGCTGGTGGATCCGGAGTGCGATAACCGCATGCTGACGGCGCTATCCAGTGTAATCGTGCCGATTCCGCCGTTGCGTGAGCATGCTGAGGACATTATTTTCATCGCCGAGCAGATCCTGCACGAGCTGGTCGAGTCCAAGCAGATTCCGACGCGCAAGCTGACCACCGCGGCGCTGAATGCCATGCGCCAGTACGACTGGCCGGGCAACCTGGAACAGCTGCGCAGTATCATCAAGAGCCTGGGGCTGACCACCGAGGCGGAAGAAATCGACGTAGTGGAAGTGAACAAGGTCCTGGCCCAGTTCCGCCATGAAAAACCGGTAGAAGAAACCGGGTTCGACTTCAACTTGCCGCTGCGCGAACTGCGCGAGCAACTGGAACGGCGTTATTTCGAGTACCACATCGTGCTGGAAAACGGCAATATGAGTCGCGTGGCACAGAAAGTGGGGCTGGAACGCACCCACCTGTACCGCAAGCTCAAGCAGCTGGGTGTGAAATTCAGTCGCAAGACCGCCGAGGAATAAACGGCGTAACAACTTACGGGACGGCCGCCTTGGCGGCCGTTTTTGCATCATGAGCAAAGAACTCGACGACGCAGCGCTGCTGCGTTACAGCCGGCACATCCTGCTGCCGGAAATCGACGTTGCAGGCCAGGAGCGCCTGCTGGCGGCCCGCGTGCTGGTGGTGGGCGCCGGTGGCCTGGGGGCGCCGGCACTGCTGTACCTGGCCAGCGCAGGCATTGGCCAGCTGACGCTGGTAGACGACGACATCGTGGAGTTGACCAATCTGCAGCGGCAGGTCATTCACGATACGACTACGCTGGGGCAAAACAAGGTAGCGTCGGCTGCCATGCGGTTGGCGGCGATCAACCCGGACGTGCAGCTGCGACTGTTGCCTGAACGGCTGCAAGGGGCAACGTTGGCCGCAGAAGTGGCGGCGCACGACCTGGTGCTAGATTGCTCGGACAACTTTGCCACCCGCCATGCGATCAACCGCGCTTGCGTGGCTGCCGCTGTGCCATTGGTGTCCGGCGCTGCAGTGCGTTTTTCCGGCCAGCTGGCGGTGTACGACACGCGCGACGCAGCCTCTCCGTGCTACCACTGCCTGTTTCCGGAGGAAGGCGAGGCCACGGATGGCCCATGCGCTACCTTTGGCGTGCTGGCGCCGCTGGTGGGGGTGATCGGCAGCCTGCAGGCGGTGGAGGCGATCAAGCTGCTGGCGGGACTGCGGCCAACCTTGGGGCAGCTGACGTTGTATGACGCACTGGATGGCAGCTTCCGCCAGCTGAAGGTGCCACGCGACCCGGATTGCCCGGTGTGTGCGCAGCGACCGTAACAGTTGCCCGCAGCATGAAAAAAGCCGCTTTCCATCGAAAGCGGCTTTTTTGTGGTTCTGGATCAGGCCTTGAGGTTCTGCTCGATCAATTGATGCAGCTCGGCAAAGTCAGGCTCACCGACAAAGCGTTTGATGATATTGCCCTGCTTGTCGATCAGGATCGATGTCGGCGTCAGCTGGATGTCGCCAAATGCCTTGGCGATGTTGCCCTGGCTATCCAGCGCCACGAAGAACGGCAGCTTCTTGTCGTTGACGTAGCTTTGTACATAGTTGGGCGGATCGTAGCTCATCGCCACCGCCACGGTCTGGAAGCCCTGTGCTGCGTATTTTTGCTGGGTGGCGACCAGTTTGGGCATTTCCGCCATGCAGCCGCTGCAGCTGGTGGCCCAGAAGTTCACCAGCACTACCTTGCCTTTCAGGCTGTCGGTACTGGCTTGCTGCCCGGAAAGGCTGGTGTACTGCACTGCCGGCGCGCCGTCGGTGAAACAGCCGCTCAGCGCCATGGTGGCGCCAAGGACAGCAGTGAGCAGGGCTTTGTTGAGCTTCATGTTGGTGTTCCAGGTTGGCCGCAGCCAGGCTGTGGCGACGATCAGGCTTGGTGCTGCAGTGATTCCAGAAGTTCCCGCAGCTCCCCGTCGATCAGGACGGCTTTTTGCTGGCGGCCATCGTAGGCCACCAGGGTCACATCGGCTTCGGCAGCGATCTTGCCGCTGGCGGCCAGTTTGACGCACTGGTGGATCACGCTGCTGCGATTGCCCACCGATTTTACCGAAGTTTCGATCAGCAGTTCATCGTTCATCGTTGCCGGATGACGGTAGTCAATATTGATGTTGACCACGATCAGCGCAATACCGGAGGCCAGAAAGGCGGGCAGGTCGGCACGATCCTCGAAAAACGTCCAGCGGGCTTCTTCCAGGAACTCCAGGTAGCGTGCGTTGTTGACATGGCTGTACAGGTCAAGGTGATAACCGCGAACCTTGATCTTGGTGTGGTGTGGCATGGATTCCCCTTCGTGAAAGTGGCCGGTGCGTTGCCGGCGGCCCCGGCCGCTTGGCGGCCGGTGGCAAAAACGGATGTGGCTTTATTCCTGGTCCAGGTCGAATGGCACGAACGGTTCACGTTCCAGCGGGAAATCCACCAGGTCGGTGAGCACGGAATGGATTTCCACATCAAACCACTGCAGGAACAGCTGCGGCGACAGTTCGGGCCAGAAGGCGTCGTCGTCGCACCAGTCCGCCAGCTCAGCGCCAAACAGGGTGCGGTAGTGGTGGTGGACGAAGTCCTGGGCGCTGGCGTAGTCATCGGCTGCGGGAATCAGCAGCGCGTTACAGTCGCGGCGCAGTTCTTCCAGCTGCAGGCTGCCTTCCAGATTGCCCGGCAGTTGCAGCAGCCAGTCCAGGAAGGCCTGGCGGGGTTTCAGGACGGCGACACTGCGGTTGACTTCATACATGGCAATTCCTTGTTCAGCTGCCAGCCAGCTGGTTGGTGGTGGTAAAGGTCCATTTTCTCACGACTTGCAGCGAGCCGTATTCTGCGGCCAACGTGGACGGAAACGGCGGGTAGGGGGCGGCCTGGCGCACGATGCGTAACGCCGCCTCGTCCAGCACCGCGGTACCAGAGCTGCGCAGCACACGGACATCCAGCAAGGCGCCATCGGCGCGGATGGTGACCAGCAGCTCCAGGCTGCCGAACAGGTTCTGTTGTCGCGCTTCAGGCGGATAGTTGCGATTGCCGATGTCTTCTACCCGGTGGCGCCAGTCCTCCACGTAGTTTGCCCAGCTGACGCCTACTGCGGCAGTGGCCAGCTTGGCCTGTGGGCGTTGCGCGGTGGCAGGCTGAGCGGAGAGCAACCGGGCATTGGCCACGCGGGTCGGTGCCGGTGGTTGCTGTTCGGCTTGCGGCGTGGCGGCGGATAGCGGGGTTGCATGCTGACTACCCTGGCTATCGTGCTGGGCCAGCACCTGGGCGCGTTGCGGTGTGGGGCCGGCTGGGGTGGTCAGCAAGGTGACTTGCAGCGAGGAAATCGGCAAGTTGACCGCGGGCGTATTGCTGCCGGGGAGCCAGCCACTGAGTGCGAGCAGCAATAACAAGTGCAAGGCCAGCGATACCATGATCGCGACCTTGAAGAGAGAGGGGTCCACCGTGGCGGGCGGCGGGCCGAAACGGTTTGGAGCGGGCATGCCAGCAGTGTAGCACGCCCGTAACGACGCTTAGTTTTCCAGCAGGCTGCGCAGCATCCAGGCTGTTTTTTCATGCACTTGCAGGCGCTGGGTCAGCAGGTCGGCGGTCGGCTCGTCACTGGCAGCATCTGCCAGCGGAAACAGGGAACGCGCGGTGCGGCACACGGTTTCATGGCCCTGTACCAGCTCGCGAATCATATCCTGCGCCTTGGGTACGCCCTTGCTTTCGCTGATCGAGGTCAGGCGGGCGTAGTCGCCGTAGCTGCCGGGGGCGATGTGATCCAGCGCGCGGATGCGCTCGGCGATCTGATCGACGGCCAGTGCCAGCTCGTTGTACTGGGTTTCGAACATCAGGTGCAGGGTCTGGAACATCGGCCCGGTCACGTTCCAGTGGAAGAAGTGGGTTTTCAGGTAGAGGGTGTAGCTGTCGGCCAGCAAGCGGGACAAGCCTTCTGCAATGCGGGCGCGGTCCTGGGCGGAAATACCGATATCCATATTGTTGCTCCTGTCTGATCAATACTGCGTTACGTTCTACAATTGCCTCTTTGCGAACAAGAAGGCGCCAATGAAACCCTGGTTGACAGAAAACCCTGCAGGCGTGCGGCTAACCTTGCATGTGCAGCCGGGAGCCCGCAAGAGTGAGGTGGCCGGAGAACACGGTGAGGCGCTCAAGATCAGGTTGGCCGCGCCACCAGTGGAAGGCAAGGCGAATGCCGCACTGCTGTTGTGGCTGGCTGATTACCTGGTGGTGCCGCGCCGCAGTGTCAGCCTGCTATCCGGCGAGCGTAACCGCCACAAGATCGTGGCCATCGTTGGCTTGAGTGCCTGCGAGGTATTGGCCCGTCTGCTGCCGGCGGCGCCGTCTAGTGCAGATGACGGTCGCTAGGTGTGCGCGGGTCCACGCGTTCGTATTCTCCCTCGATGATGTCCTTGCCCTGCTGCTCGCCGTTTGGTTGCGGGCCGGCACGGAAGCGCTCGTCCAGATTGATCTCGGCCAGCTTAGGGCTGGGCCAAGGCAACAGCAGCAGCAAGGCGAAAACGTCGCTGATTAGACCGGGAATCGCCAGTAGCAGGCCGGCAATCATGATGCGCAACGGCCACAGTAGCGAGAACAACCCCACCTTGCCTTCGCGCAGGGTGGCGGCTACGGTCAGCAAGCCGCCCAGCTTGCTGCCGCGCATCAGCAGGCTGCCCAAGAAGAAGCTGGCAATGACCCACAGCAGGGTCCAGCCACCGCCAATCTTGTCGGCCAGCAGGAAGAGTGAGTACATTTCTAGAAACGGGTAAAGCAGTAATAAAATCAATAATCCACGCATGAAACGGATATCCGCATGAAAGTGTTACTGGTTGTGTGCAATGTGCCGGATGCCATGCTGGCAAAGCAGCTGGTCGAAACGCTGGTTAGCGAGCGCCTGGCCGCCTGTGCCAACATTCTGCCCGAGTGTGAATCGGTTTACCGTTGGCAGGGGCAGGTGGAGCGGGCACGCGAGGTACCGCTGTTGCTCAAGACTACCGACACAGTATATGCAGCCCTGGAGCAAAGAATCCAAGAGCTGCACCCGTATGATGTGCCGGAAATTATCGCGCTGCCACTGGCGGCGGGCACCATGGCCTATCAGCAGTGGGTAATGGCTGCGGTGACGCCTTGAGTGTGAGGCATCCTGACAGGGTAAACGTTCCATATGCGCGTTTTTCTGCATTGTTTTGTAAAAGCACTTGACGGAACAAAATAGCATCCGTATAGTTGCGAACTCTCTTGGGGGTCGTTAGCTCAGCTGGTAGAGCAGCGGACTTTTAATCCGTTGGTCGCAGGTTCGAATCCCGCACGACCCACCACCCAGAGAATTGCGTAGGGTCGTTAGCTCAGCTGGTAGAGCAGCGGACTTTTAATCCGTTGGTCGCAGGTTCGAATCCCGCACGACCCACCACGCAGCCCTCAGGTAGGGTCGTTAGCTCAGTTGGTAGAGCAGCGGACTTTTAATCCGTTTGTCGCAGGTTCGAGCCCCGCACGACCCACCACCGTATTTCACAAAAAGCCCGGTCTTGATGATCGGGCTTTTTGTTTTTCAGTGTTGGCAGCTTGCCCTGCTCCCAGGTGGGGCCACTTCGACGTCGCCGCGCAAGTCAGGCCGTGTTTGACCGTGGCAACCGCTGGTGGCCGCCGAGGCGGCGCTGGCGTTACAAACGCATTTTTACAGCGCCCGTGCGCTGGGCTAGACTTGCCGCTTTCCTTGCCCGCACACCCGCTATCCATGATGTTTGCCCAACGTCGCCAGTCGCTGGCGGCCCTGATGTTGGCCGCAGTTGCCTCGCTGCCATTTCTTTCCCGCTTTCATTTCTTGCCGCTACCACAGTGGTGGGGCGAGATATCCGTTGTCTTGCTGACGATTTTTGCCTGTGGCTGCCTGCCGCGGCAGCAGGCGGCAGAACTGCCGCGCAGCACGCTGTGGATGTTGCTGCTGGCCGGCGTGTGGGCGGCGCAGCCGTTGCTGGTGCCATTATTGTTTCCAGGCCTTAACGACGCGACGGCATTGGCGTTCGTGGCGTTGGCATTGCTTGGCTGGATGACCGCGCAGTGGCGTGCAGCAGAGGGCAATGATGCGGTTATTGCCCTGCTATGCAAGTCGCTGCTGTTGGGTGCATTGGCACAATCGCTGATCGGCCTGGCGCAGTTGACCGGGCTGGCGCAAGTAATGGGGGGGGTATTGTTCTATGACGGCGCTCATCCCACGACCAATATTTTCGGCCACATCGGCCAGCGTAACCAGTACGCGCACTATCTGACCTGGGGAGTGATTGCCGCCTGCTGGCTGGCGGCGAGTAGTCAGTGGTCGCGCCGCTGGCTGGCGGCCGCAGTGCTGTGGCTGGCGCTGTCGATTGCTTTTGCGGGTTCGCGCACGGTGTTGCTGTATACCGTAGCCTTGGCGCTGCTGGCGCCGTGGTGGCACTGGCGCGTTCGCAGCGTGGAATCCCGGCGGATGTGGTGGGCGTTGTGGCTGGCAGTTATTGCCATTATCGCGATGCAGTTCGTGCTTCCGCTGGGAGAGCGCCTGCTGGCGCCATTACTGCACGGCCAGGTAGTGGCCAGCGGTGTGGAGCGGCTCAGCAGCAACGTCGATAGTATGGGCGCGCGCCGGCTTGCCGAGTGGGGCAAGGCCTGGCTGGTGTTCCGTGATGCGCCGGTCTACGGCGTGGGCTGGAGCCAGTATGCCGCGCAGAGTGTGCGCCTGCAGATGCTGCCGCAGTTTGCCAACGCCGGGGTGAATAGCGGCTTGTTCGCCAATGCGCACAATCTGGTGTTTCAGTTGTTGGCCGAAATGGGGCTGATAGGCACCTCGGTGGCGTTGCTTGGCTTTGGGTGGGCAGTCTGGCCGTATTTATCGCGCCGGGTCGAGGCGTCGCAGCTAGTGCCGATGGCGGTGATGAGTGTCACCCTGATTCACAGCATGCTGGAGTATCCGCTGTGGTACCTGTATTTCCCCGCGGTGCTGGTGATGATGGCGACACTGGCGCCGGCATCCGGCAGGGCGGCGCCGGTGGCGCTGTCACTGCTGGCACGCATTCTGGCACTGATCATGCTGGCGTTTGCGTTGTATGGCAGCTGGCGCTACGTGGAAATGCAGGGGCTGTATTATCCAAGCAGCCAGAAAAAGCAGCAGCGTCTGGAGGAGATCATCCGCAAGGAGCCGATGTTTGCCGCCCACGCGCTTGGCCTGCTGGATGATGTCATCCAGCCCACGGTAGAGGCGACGCCGAGCCAGCGTAAGTGGCTGGACTTGATGGCGGCCTATCGTCCCTACCCGGATGTATTGTTGCGGAAGGCGAAGATGGAGGCATTGGCGGGTGAGCAAGCTAGGGCTGCTGGCACGTTGCGTACGGCGCTGGCATCGTTTCCTACTTATGCACCGGATTTTCTGGATGACCTGGATGAGGATGAGCCAGCTTGGAGCGAGCTGCGGCAGATTGCACAGCAGGCGGTCGCCGCTTTGCCGCCGCAATATCGCTGATGTCGCCTTGGCTGTGTCAGTGCCAATAAAAAAGCCACCGCAAGGTGGCTTTTTTCTGTTGAGTGGCTGGCTTAAGCGTCGATGATCTGGCCGCTGCTTAGTGCAGTCTTCATCTTGCCAAGTGCTTTGGCCTCAATCTGGCGGATGCGCTCGGCGGACACGCCGAACTCTGCGGCCAACTCGTGCAGGGTGGCGCCGCTGTCGTCCGCGAGCCAGCGCGCTTCGATGATGCGGCGGCTGCGTGGGTCCAGTGTGCAAAGCGCCTGCTCCAAGCCTTCACTTTGCAGCAGATCCAGCGAGCGGCGCTCCAGGGCGCGCGTCGGTTCGTCATGTGAATCTGCCAGCCAGTCGATGGGGGCAAAGCCCTCGTCATCGCCATCATCAGCCAGCAGGGCAATGTCCTGGCCGCTCATGCGCGTTTCCATCTCGCGTACTTCTTCCGGCTTGACGCCGAGCTCCTGTGCGATCGCGCGTGCTTCATTTTCCGACAGCGCAGACAGACTCTGGCGCATGCTGCGCAGGTTGAAGAACAGCTTGCGTTGCGGTTTGGTGGTGGCAATGCGCACTAGGCGCCAGTTGCGCAGGATGAATTCGTGAATCTCGGCCTTGATCCAGTGCACAGCAAAGGAGAACAGGCGTACGCCGCGATTGGGCTCGAAGCGTTTCACCGCCTTCATCAGGCCGATATTGCCTTCCTGGATCAGGTCGGCCTGCTGCAGGCCATAGCCGGAATAGCCGCGGGCGATGGATACCACCACGCGCAGATGCGATAGCACCAGCCGCTTGGCCGCTTCCAGGTCACCTTGCTGGTGCTGGCGGGTGGCAAGCTCGAACTCTTCTTCCGGTGTCAGCATCGGGATGCTGTTCACGGTCTGGATGTACTGCTCCAGGCTGCCGTTGGAGGAGAGTACAGGCAAGGCGATTGCGGTCATAAAGGGCTTGTCCTCAAGAAAACCTGAACTGATGTTAGCACTCAGCTTATGAGAGTGCCAGATCGGGCCCGGTTCCCGTTTGATGGTATTTTTTTATCCGGGCGATAGCGTCAATGGGCGCGGACCTTACGCAGGTGGTGGTCCGCCGCCAGTCGCGCGCCAAACAGGCATAGCAAAATGCTGCCGCCGGCCAGTGCGGCCAACTCGGTGACGCTGAGGCTGGATAGGCTTATGTTTTCACCATATAGCCGGGAGAACTCGTTCAGTGCCGGTGCTGCTTGGTTCACGAACAGGCTGGATAGCCCCCAGCACAGCAGCGCGCTGAGCAGTCCCAGCCAGAATGCGTGGTAGAGGAACGGGCGGCGGATGAAGCTGTCGGTGGCGCCGATCAACTTGGCTACCTCGATTTCTTCCTGTCGCGCCAGAATCTGCATGCGAATGGTGTTGTGGGTGATCAGCACCAGGGCAATGCCGAAGCTGGCAGCGAGGAACCAGGCCAGTTTTACCGCAATATCCAGCAGGCCGTGCAGGCGGCGGGCCCAGGCGGCATCGAACTGCGATTGTTCCACCATCGGCAGGCCGGACAACTCCTTCTGCAGCATGTCCAGCTGTTCCGGGTTGGCATCAGGCTTGGGCGTGACGATGAAGGCGTCCGGCAGCGGGTTGCCTTCCAGCCCCTCGCTGATGCCGGTCAGGCCGCTGCGTTGTTCCAGGTCGCGCAGCGCCTGATCGCGGGCAATAAAGCGGAAGCTGGCGACGCGAGGATGCGATGACAGGCTGGACTGCACCGCCGCCATGTCGGCCGGCTCAGCAGACAGCTCCATGAACAGGGTGATTTGTGGCGAGGCGGTGAGTTTGCCTACCCAGTGTTGCAGGCTGCCGGCGGTAAGGTACAGCGTTACCGGCAACGACATGGCAACGGCCAGCATCAGCAGGTTCAACAGGCTGCCCACCGGCTGGCGCAGCATCTTGCGCAATGCTTGTCTGGCATCTTGCCAGTGCAGGTAGAAGAAGTGCTTCATGAGGCGAATTGTCCCTCCCGCAGACGAATGATGCGGCGGCCATAGTCTTCCATTAGCGTCTCGTCGTGCGCCGAGATCAGCACGGTGACACCTACCTGGTGGAAGGACTTGAACAGTTCCATGATGTCGAGGGCGTAGGCGCGATCCAGGTTGGCCGATGGCTCGTCGGCCAACAGAATGCTCGGTCTGTGCACCACGGCACGGGCGATGCACAGGCGCTGCTGTTCGCCGCCGGACAGGCGCACCGGCATCACCTTCTCCTTGCCGGCGAGGCCGACCTTGTCCAGTGCGGCACGCACGCGGCGGGCGGCATCGCGGCGGTCGAAGCCGATGATGTTAAGCGGTAGCATCACGTTGTCGAACACATTACGGTCAAACAGGATCTTGTGGTCCTGGAACACGATGCCGATATGTTGACGGACGTAGGGCAGCTGGCTGGCGCGCAGCCGGCTCAGATTCTGGTTGTTGACCAGTACGCTGCCGCTGGTGGCTCGCTCGATACCGGAGATCAGCTTCAGCAGCGTGCTCTTGCCGGCGCCGGAATGGCCGGCGAGGAACACCATTTCACCGCTGTCGATGGTAAATGACAGGTTGCGCAGCGCCTCATGGCCGCCGGGGTAGCGCTTGGTCACCTGATCAAACTGGATCATGTCGCATCCTCAAGAGAACGGAGTTGGCCGCAGGCTTAATCGAACAGTGCGTCGATATAGTCGCTGCTCTCGAACGGACGCAGGTCGTCGATACTCTCGCCAACGCCGATGAAGCGCAGCGGGATCGGGCGCTGCTTGGCGATGGCAGCAATCACGCCGCCCTTGGCGGTGCCGTCCAGCTTGGTAAGCACCAGCCCAGTCAGGCCTAGCGCATCATCGAAGGCCATGACCTGATTGATGGCGTTCTGGCCAATATTGGCGTCCAGCACCAGCATCACTTCATGCGGGCCATCCGGGATGGCTTTCTGGATTACCCGCTTCACCTTCTTGATTTCTTCCATCAGGTGCAGCTGGGTGGGTAGGCGGCCGGCGGTATCGGCCAGTACGACATCGATGCCACGGGCAGTGGCGGCCTGGATGGCGTCATAACAGACTGCCGCGGCATCACCACTTTGCTGGGCGATGACGGTCACGTTGTTGCGTTCCCCCCAGGCCATCAGCTGCTCACGGGCGGCGGCGCGGAAGGTGTCACCGGCGGCCAGTAGTACGCTCTTGCCTTGGCTCTGGAAGTACTTGGCCAGTTTGCCGATGGAAGTGGTTTTGCCGGCGCCATTGACGCCAACCATCATGATCACGAACGGCTTTTTGGTGGACACATCGAGCGGCTGCTGCAACGGGCCGATCAACTCCGATAGCGAGTCCTTGAGTGCCCCCTTGAGTTCACTGGCGTCACTTAGGCCTTTCAGCGTGACGCGCTCGCGCACATCCTTGAGCAAGTGCACGGTCGCATCCACGCCCATGTCCGCAGTCAGCAGAACGGTTTCCAGTTCTTCATACAGCTCCTCATCGATCTTGCCACCGCCAAACAGCCCGGCAAGCTGTTTGCCGAGCTTGTCGCGCGTCTTGGAGAGTCCCGCCTTCAGGCGCTCGGTCCAGCTAGGCTTGACTGCAGTGGTGGGGCTGGCGTCGGCTGGCGCCACGGTGGCCGGGCTGGCGGCTGGCGTTTCGCTCGCTTCAGTGGTGGGCGAAACGGGGGTGTCGGTCTTTTTCTTGAAGAAGCTAAACATGCTTTGAGAATAAAGGCGGCTAGAGAAAGTGCGATTGTAACGTCAAAACCGGCTGGAAGAACGGTGACTGAATGTATTCCTTATATAGGCAAAGGCGGCCTGCGCTGCACATGCATGCAATAACAGACGACAGCACCCGACTCAGGGTAGAATCCCGCCCTTGAAATTCAGGAGGATACATGACGCAGCAGCGCAACAAGGTTCGCATCATCGGTGGGCAATATCGTCGTCGCTTGCTGGATGTACCCGCCGTCGAAGGTTTGCGGCCAACCCCTGACCGGGTGCGTGAAACATTGTTCAACTGGCTTGGCCAGGAACTGGATGGGCTGCGTTGTCTGGATTTGTTTGCGGGTAGTGGCGCGCTGGGTTTTGAGGCGGCATCGCGTGGTGCATCGGAGGTCGTGCTGGTGGAGAAGGTGCGCAATGTTGCGGATACCTTGCGCCGCAACGTCCAGCACCTGGGGGCTGTGCAGATGCAGGTGCAGAATCAGGATGCATCGACCTATTTGCGTAGCGGGCAGGGGTTATTCGATGTGATCTTCGTTGACCCGCCCTATGCCAGTGAGCTGCTGGATCAGGTGCTGCCGCTGTTGTCGGCAAGGTTGGCCGCAGATGGCCGTCTCTACGTCGAAACGGCCGTGGCCCGTGATTTTGCCGGCTGGGAAGTGTTGCGTACGATTCGTGCCGGCCAGGTGCATGGCTACCTGCTGGCACGGGAAAGCAGCATATAAGGATATAACGGCTCGAACTTGCTTGTGCTCGGGTCGAGTGACAGAATTCACTGTGTGGAATACTTGAGGAAATTACTATGGCTTTGATGATTACCGACGAGTGCATTAACTGCGACGTCTGTGAACCGGAATGCCCGAACAATGCGATCTCGCAGGGCGAAGAAATCTATGTGATCGACCCGGATCTGTGCACCCAGTGCGTGGGTCACTACGATGAGCCGCAGTGTCAACAGGTCTGTCCGGTGGATTGCATTCCGCTGGATCCGACGCATGAAGAGACGCAAGATCAGCTACATCAGAAATATCTGCGGATCAGCGGCAAAGCCTGAATCGTTTAAGTGCCTGATTTACAACACGGCCCCGCTTATAGTGGGGCCGTTTGCTTGCAGGATGCGAAAAAAAGGCCATTTGGGTGTTGACGACCTCGCGGGGTGCCTATACTATTCGGGCTTCTTCGACGGGGGGATTCCCGAGCGGTCAAAGGGATCAGACTGTAAATCTGACGGCTCAGCCTTCGAAGGTTCGAATCCTTCTCCCCCCACCAGTTGCTATGAGTCTTGGCGGCAAAGCGAATGGTCGTCCGGATCGTAGGCGGGTGTAGCTCAATGGTAGAGCAGAAGCCTTCCAAGCTTACGACGAGGGTT
>CAMLGD010000024.1 GCA_946479405.1 uncultured Vogesella sp. | reverse complement strand
GCAGCATGCAGCAGCCAGGCACACAGCAGGTTGACCAGCAGCCCCAGCAACGCCAGCACGATCGCCTGGTCGTAATGAATGGCACTGGGGTTGAACAAGCGTTGCAGCGACTGCACCAGCATCAGGCCGGCCACTCCCAGCAGCAGCAAGGCGCTGCTGAAACCGCCGAGGATTTCGATCTTCCAGGTGCCAAACGCAAAGCGCTGGTCGTAGGCATAACGGTGGGCGGCGGCATACGCCAGCACCGACAAGCCCAGCGCCAGCGCGTGCGAACTCATGTGCCAGCCATCGGCCAGCAGCGCCATGGAGTTGAACCACCAGCCGCCGGCAATTTCCACCAGCATGGTGATGGCGGTAAGCCACACCGCCCAGCGGGTATTACGCTGCGCCAGCGGGTTGCCAAGGTGGAAAACATGGGTGTGAGTGCGCTTGTTCATGCGGCAGTGGTCTCTTGATATACTGGCCGGCAGTATATTGCAGCACCCGAACACATACTACCCCCCAGTACCAATCAGGACGCAGCATGTCGCACATTGCAGGTAATAACAAACCGCTACTCACCCGGGTACGGCGCATCAAGGGCCAGGCCGAAGCGCTGGAGAAAGCACTGCAGGACGGGGGCGACTGCGTGGCGGTGTTGCAGCAGATTGCCGCCATTCGCGGCGCGGTGAACGGGCTGATGAACCAGGTGCTGGCCGACCATATCCGCGAACACGTCGGCGCCGATGCACTGACACCGGAACAGCGCCAGCAGGAGGTGGAGCAACTGCTCACCATCCTGCAAAGCTACCTCAAGTAAGCGGGCGACAGCGTGGGCCGCAGCCACGGGCGGAGCCCCGTTGGCAGCCGCAGCGCGCCACGGCCAGTAAAAAGGCCGCGGATTCAGCCTATTGTGCTGATTCCGCGGCCCGGTTGGCCTTGCTGTTCTACACGCTCAGCCAGTCGCGGCCAGGTTGGCCGCATGGAAGCGCAGGTGGTCTTCGATGAAGCTGGCCACAAAGTAATAGCTGTGGTCGTAGCCCGGCTGCAGACGCAGCGTCAGCGGCCAGTCGCGCTTGCTGGCGGCCAACTGCAACGCCTCCGGCTGCAGCTGTTCCGGCCTGAAGCTATCCTGCTCGCCTTGATCCACCAGCGTCGGCAGCGGCTGCGCGTCGGCCAGCAGCTGGCAGCTGTCATAGGCCGCCCACGCCGCGCGGTCCTCCCCCAGATAAGTGCTGAACGCCAGCTGCCCCCACGGCACCGAGGCCGGATTGACGATGGGCGAGAACGCCGACACCGAGGCATAACGGCCCGGATTGCGCAACGCCACCATCAGCGCGCCGTGGCCACCCATGGAGTGGCCGCTGATCGCGCGCTTGCCGCTGACCGGGAAGTTGCCTTCCACCAGCGCCGGCAGCTCCTCCACCACATAGTCGTACATGCGGTAGTGCGCAGACCATGGCGCCTGGGTGGCGTTGACATAGAAGCCGGCCCCCTGCCCCAGGTCGTAGCGGTCGGCATCGGCCACGCCTTCGCCGCGCGGGCTGGTATCCGGCATCACCAGCGCCAAGCCCAGCTCGGCCGCCACGCGCTGCGCGCCAGCCTTGGTGGCGAAGTTGTCGTCGGTGCAGGTCAGGCCGGACAGCCAGTACAGCACCGGCACCTTGTCACCCTGCGCCGTTTGCGGCGGCAGGTAGATGGCAAAGGTCATCGCCGTGCCGGTGCTGGCCGACTGGTGGCGATAGCGCTTGTGCCAACCACCGAAGGCGCGCTGGCTCGACAGCAGCTCAAGAGAGGCGCTCATGCCGACCTCACTTGGCAAAATGCACCACGCTGCGGATCGACTTGCCTTCGTGCATCAGGTCGAAGGCAGTGTTGATGTCTTCCAGCGGCATGGTGTGGGTGATGAAGTCGTCAAGGCGGAATTCGCCCTTCAGATAACGCTCCACGTAGTCCGGCAGCTCGGAACGGCCGCGCACGCCGCCAAACGCCGAACCGCGCCATACGCGGCCAGTCACCAGCTGGAACGGACGGGTGCTGATTTCTTCACCGGCACCGGCCACGCCGATAATCACCGACTCGCCCCAGCCCTTGTGGCAGCACTCCAGCGCCGAACGCATCACTTTCACATTGCCGATGCATTCGAAGGAGAAGTCCACGCCGCCGTCGGTCATCTCCACGACCACGTCCTGGATCGGCTTATCGAAGTCGTTGGGGTTGATCAGGTCGGTAGCGCCCAGCTGGCGTGCCAGCTCGAACTTGCTGGTATTGATGTCGATACCGATGATGCGGCTGGCACCGGCCATGCGCGCACCGATCACCGCCGACAGACCGATGCCACCCAGGCCGAAGATGGCCACGGTGTCACCGGCTTTCACCTTGGCGGTATTCATCACCGCGCCCATGCCGGTGGTGACGCCGCAACCCAGCAGGCACACTTCTTCCAGCGGCGCGGTCTTGTTGATCTTGGCCAGCGAGATTTCCGGCAACACGGTGTACTCGGAGAAAGTCGAGGTGCCCATGTAGTGGTAGATCGGCTTGCCGTCCTTGGAGAAACGGGTGGTGCCATCCGGCATCAGGCCCTTGCCCTGGGTAGCACGGATCGCCTGGCACAGATTGGTCTTGCCGGACTTGCAGAACTTGCACTCGCCACATTCCGGGGTGTACAGCGGGATCACGTGATCACCCACCGCCACGCTGCTTACGCCCTCGCCCACCGCTTCCACGATGCCGGCGCCTTCATGCCCCAGGATGCACGGAAACACGCCTTCGGAATCCTTGCCGGACAGCGTGTAGGCATCGGTATGGCACACACCGCTGGCCACGATGCGCACCAGCACTTCGCCCTTCTGCGGCGGCATCAGGTCCACTTCTTCAATGCTCAACGGCTGGTTCGGGCCCCAGGCGACGGCGGCACGGGTCTTGATCATCTGCATCACGCTCTCCTCTTGCATGTCGGTGAATGCGGCCAACCATGCAGGTTGGCCGCAACTGTCGTCATTGTAGGAATGGGCACAACGGAAATAATCGGGTTAAATGGAAACATATTTTTGCCAATGAGTAACAATCATGCAGTGGCTGGGCGTAGTGGAATTCGTCACCGTGGTGGAAACCCAAAGCTTTACCGTGGCGGCACAGCGGTTGGGTATGTCGGTAGCGCAGGTCAGCCGTCAGGTCAGCGCACTGGAATCGCGGCTGGCGACACGGCTGCTGTACCGCACCACCCGCCGCGTCAGCGTTACCGAGGCCGGCCAGCTGTACTACCAGCACTGCCGCCCGCTACTGGATGGGCTGCAACAGGCCGAACAGGCGCTGTCGCAGGCGCAGGGCACGCCTTCCGGCCATCTGCGCATTACCGCTCCTACCTACTACGGCGAAACGGTGATCGCCCCGCTGCTGACCCGCTATTTGCAGAGCCATCCGCAGATCAGCGCCGAGCTGAACCTGGACAACCGCAAGATCGATCTGGTCGCTGAAGGCTATGATCTGGGCATCCGCCTGGGGCCGATGGACGAGTCTTCGCTACAACTACGCCAGCTAGGCAGCCGTCGCCACCATGTCTGCGCAGCGCCGGACTACCTGGCCCGCCAGGGCACGCCGCATACGCTGGCAGAGCTGACGCAGCATCAATGCCTGGTCGGCACCATCGACTTCTGGCGCTTCAATGAGGGCGAGCGTTTGCGCGAGGTGCGCATCGGCGGCCGGTTGCGCTGCAACAGTGGTGCCGCGCTGCTGAATGCGGCACTGCAAGGGCTGGGGCTGGTGCAGTTGCCGGATTATTATGTGGCGCCCTATCTGGCCAACGGCCAGCTGGTGCCAGTGCTGACCGGCTACACCCTGCAGGATGGCATCTGGGCCACCTACCCGCGCAGCCGTTTCATGCCCCCAAAGTTGGCCGCATTACTGGATTTCCTGGCACAAACACTGACAAAGAATGCTTAATTGCTATCTTTAATATGCAGATAGCACCTCAGGTCAGTTCGTTTACAATTATCGCCTTCAGACCATGCTGAATTAAGGGAGAAACCATGACCACATTTCTGAAAGTTCTGTTCACGTCCGCCATGCTGCTGACTGCCAGCAGTACGGCACTGGCACTGGACAAGCCACAAGGTCGCGCACTACTGACAATCAACGGTCTGGTCACGGAAAAAAATGCTGGCAACGAGACCCAGTTTGACTCGCGGATGATCGACGCCCTGCCGCAAGTAAAAATGACGGTGCCCACCCCGTGGTACAAGACGGCACAGACCTTTGAAGGCCCGCTGTTCCGCGACGTGCTGAAAGCAGCCGGTGCCAATGGCAAGAAACTGTATGTCGTGGCGCTCAACGACTACGCCGCCGAGATTCCGCTGAGCGACCTCGACAAATACGATGTGATCCTGGCCCGCAAGGTGAATGGCAAAGTGCTGAGCGTGCGCGACAAGGGGCCGCTGTTCGTGATGTACCCGTTCCACAAAAACCCGGAACTACAGACCAAGGACATCTATTCCCGTTGCGTCTGGCAGGTAAACCGCATCCGCGTCGAATAAGCACGCCTTCCATCTGATGCAGAACAACGTAAAGAAGCAGCTGTGGTGGCTGGCCGTGCTGATGACGGTAGCGATGCTCACCGTGGGTGGCTTGTACTACAAGCAACGCTCGATGATGCAACGCGTGGCAACCCTGGGCGAAGACAATGTGGTATGGGTCTACACCCAGCTGGGCATCGACTACCATCGTGCTGCCGGCGCCGCCCGGCTGGCGGTGGCCACCAATGCGCCCGAGGATCTGGACGAGCTGCAGCTGCGTTACGAAATTCTGGTATCACGTATCAATGTCCTGGCGCAGTACCGCTTTGCGCCACTGTTTCACGACACCCAGTGGCACACCAGACAGATTTCCGCTCTGCGCAAGATGATTGCGCATACCGATGCGCTGCTGGATGCCGGCGACGGCAGTTTCAACCGCCAGATCGCGGCCAGCTTTGAGCATGAGCTGAATGCCATCATTGAACCGGTACGCGAGCTGACGCTGGGTGCCAATAGTCGCCTGAACCAGGTGGCGATGGACAACAACCGCGCCATGGAGGGACTTAACACCATGGTGGCGGGGCTGGCGGCACTGCTGATCCTGATTACCGCTGCCATTGCGATACTGGCTTACCGCAACCTTGCTGCCAGCGAGCGTCGCCGCCAGGAAGCCGAGCAGCTCAGTCTCAAGCTGGATCGTGCCCGGGTAGAGGCCGAAGCAGCCAATGAGGCAAAAAGTGCCTTCCTGGCCAATATGAGCCACGAAATCCGTACCCCGATGAACGGCATCATCGGCATGACCGACCTGACGCTCGACACCCGGTTGGATGACGATCAGCGTCAATATCTGAACCTGGTGAAATCGTCCGCCGACTCGCTACTGGTGATCATCAACGACATCCTGGACTTTTCCAAGATCGAGGCCGGCAAGCTGGACATGGAATCGGTGTCGTTTTCGCTGCACAGCCTGATGGCGCAGACCCTGCACCCGTTTTCCCTGCGCGCCAGTGAAAAGCAACTGGAGCTGGTCTGCCGCATTGAACCCGACATCCCGGACCAGCTACTTTCCGACCCCTCGCGCCTGCGTCAGATCCTGAATAATCTGATCGGCAATGCCATCAAGTTCACCGAGCAAGGCGAGATCGAAATCAGCGTGCGTCAGCTTGACGGCACCACACAGAAACCGATGGTGCTGGAGTTTGCTGTCCGCGATACCGGCATCGGCATTCCACAGGATAAGCAGCAGCTGATTTTTGCCGCCTTTGCCCAGGCTGACAGCTCTACCACCCGCCGCTATGGCGGCACCGGTCTGGGCCTCGCCATTACCCGCCAGCTGGTCGAACTGCTGGGCGGCCGGCTATGGGTACAAAGTCGCGAAGGCCACGGCAGCAGCTTTTACTTCACCTTGCCGGTAAGCCCGGCAGAACCGCTGGCCGCACCACGCATGGTGGCCGCCGATCTTGCCGGCCAGTCTGTGCTGGTTGCCGACGACAACGCCACCAACCGCAGCTGGCTGGAAACGCTGCTATTGAGCTGGGGCATGCGGCCAACCTTGGTCCACGACGGCTTTTCCGCCCTGGAAGCCTTGCGGCACAACCAATACTCCCTGATCTTGCTGGATAGCCACATGCCCGGCATGTCCGGTTTTGACGTTGCACAACAGCTGCAAGCGGCGCATCGCCACACCACGGTCATCATGCTGACCTCATCACGCGAGCGTGGCGATACCGAGCGCTGCCAACAGCTGGGCATCCGCGGCTACCTGACCAAGCCGATCCGGCAGGATGAGCTGCTGCTGGCCATACGCCTGCTGCTCAGCGGTGACAACATCGACCAGCCGGTACCGCTGGTGACCCAGGACACCATCCACACGCTGAGCAATACACAGACCGTGCTGCTGGTGGAGGACAACCAGGTCAACCAGAAACTGGGCGTTACCCTGCTGGAGCGCCAAGGCTATCAGGTTAGCGTAGCCAACAACGGCCAGGAGGCGCTGGAGCTGCTATCTGCCCAGTGCTTCGATCTGGCTCTGATGGACATGCAGATGCCGGTACTGGATGGGCTAGAGACCACCCGCCGCATCCGGGCGCAGGAGGCAAACAGCGGCGGCCACCTGCCCATCATCGCCATGACTGCCAACGTGATGAACGGCGACCGCGAACGCTGTATTGAGGCCGGTATGGATGGCTATATCGGCAAGCCGATCACCGCCGAGAAAGTATTCGAGGAAATCGCCCGGGTGCAGGGTGGCCGCGCGATGCTGCCACGACCAAGCACCGCCACTACGGAACTGGTGTTTGACTACCCGCAGTTACTGCGCAACTGCGACGACGACCAACGCTTTGTCCCCATCCTGCTGCGCGCATTCGGTGACGATGCCCCGGCGCGGCTGGCAGAAATCGAGCAGGCGCTGGCAGCTGCCGAGCTGCAACGCGTCAGCATTGCCGCCCACAGCCTGCGTGGTTCGGCACTGTCCATTGCCGCACCGGCACTGGTAACAGCCTGCCAGCAACTGGAGAGTGTCAGCAAGGCCGGTGAGCTTGAAACGACACGCGCCGCATTTGCCGCTGTGTCACGGGCACTGGCGCAACTACTGCAGGCACTGGCGCCATACCAGACGACCTCCACCGACTAACTCCCCTCGCGGCTGACAACCAGCGCCATTCTGCAATACACAAAAACAAAGCCGACCCGGAGGTCGGCTTTGGGCTTGCAGTACTTCAAACGGACTGGTTTTACTCATCCAGCCCACCGGTTGCAAAGCAGGCATCAATAAAGGCGGGAGCGTTGCCGGCGCGATGCCGGTTGCTGTTGCGTCCGTACGCTCACACGGACGCGCTTCAGGGGAGACGCTTTACCAAAGAACATTACTGCGGCTACAACACTACACAACAATGTCAGCGATACCATTTTGCCCCCCTCCTTTCTGCTGCCTGATTTCGATATAGATTACCCGTCACACGGCTGCAAGAAATCATTCGGCCACATCGTCGCTTTCTTCGTCCAGCGATGGCAGCAAATGTGATGACAGCTGCTTGCTGGTGCGCGCGCCCAACTTGCGCAAGCGCTCGGCACGACCAACCAGATTGCCACTGCCATTCGACAACTGCTTGAGCGCATTGCCGTGGGTTTCCTGTGCCAGGCTCAGCTGGCGACCGAGTTTTTCCAGCGTGTCGATCAGCCCCACCAGTTTGTCGTACATCGCCCCACCCTGGCGCGCGATCTCCTGTGCGTTCTGGTTCTGGTATTCGTAGCGCCAGATGCTGGCCACAGTGCGCAGTGTGGCCAGCAACGTGCTGGGGCCGACGATCATGATGCGACGCTCGAATGCCTCGTTGAACAGGCTCATGTCGTGCTGTACCGCCAGCAGGTAGGCCGGCTCCACTGGCACGAACATGAAAACGAAATCCAGCGTATTGAGCTTGTACAGATCCTGGTAGCGCTTGTCCGACAGGCTGCGGATATGCTGTCGCAGCGCGGCAATGTGCGCTTTCAGCTCGATGTCGCGCTGTGCCTCGTCACTGGCGGCGGTGTAGCGCACGTAGGCATTCAGCGACACCTTGGAATCCACCACCAGCTGTTTACCTTCCGGCAAGTCGATCACCACATCCGGCTGGTAGCGGCGCTGGCTGCCGTCTTCATGTTCCAGGGTGTCCGACACCTGTACGCGGTATTCGCGATCGCGGGTCAGGCCGGAGGTTTCCAACACCTTTTCCAGCACCATTTCGCCCCAGGTGCCCTGCGCCTTGTTATTGCTGCCAGTCAGCGCATTGGTCAACGCCACCGCATCGGCATTCAGCCGCGTGTTCAGCTCCTGCAAGCGGCGCAGCTCCTGCTCCAGTGTCAGCCGCTCCTTGGAATCCTTGTCGTAGGTGTCCTGTACCAGCTTGCCGAAGTTCTGCAGCCGCTCACCCAGCGGGCCCAGCATCTGCTCCAGATTCTGGCGATTCTGCTCGGTAAAACGCTGGCTTTTCTCTTCCAGAATGTCGCTGGCCAGCGCCTTGAACTGGTGGCTCAGCGCTTCTCGCGCCTCACTCAGCAGCCGCAACTTTTCCGCACCCTGTTGCCGCTCTTGCTGTAGTAGCGTGGCCAATTCCTGTTCGCGCACGCTCAGCCGCGTCAGCTCATCCTGCAGCTGTTGCTGCGCTTGCTGCCAGTGCTCGCGCTGTGCCTGCAGCTGCTGCAGCTGACGACCCTGCTCTTCACTGGTGGCGAGCCGCGCCGCCATGGCACGGGCGTCTTCCTGCTGCTGGAACAAGCGCTGTTCGCGGGCAAGCAACTGCTGCTCCAGTTCCGGCACGCGCTGCAGCTGGCTGCCGGCGGCGGCCAACCTTTGCTGGCTGTCGCCCAGTTGCTGGCGCACCTCGTCCAGTTGCCGCTGCAATACCTGCTCGCGCGCTGCCAACTCCTGCCACTGCTGGCTGGCGCTCTGCCACTTGGCCTGCAAGGCAGCCAACTCCAGCTGCACTTCGTTGCGGCCTTGCTGGTAGGCGGCCTCCTGCCGGCTACGCTGCACGCCCCAGACGGCGGTGCCGCCCAGCGCCATGCCGACCAGGATGGAAATCAGGGTTTCGATCATGCTTGTGTAAAGTCCTGTGCGGTTGTGGCCGACGCCGGCGCCAGCCGACCGTTTATGCCGGCTGCCAGTGCTGGATGTAGATCTGCAGTTCCTTGCGGCCCTGCCACTCGTTGGCCGCCAGCTGGTACACCGCATCCACCTGCTGCGGCAGCCAGTCGCCGTGGTTGAACAGCATGCCGTCGCACTCCACATTGTCTTTGGCCAGCCGTAGCTTGAGGTGTTTGCCGCCCACCAGCCGCTGGCTGACGATATGGAAGCGATCATTGAAGGTAGGCGGCGGGAAGCCCTGCCCCCACACCTCTGCGGCCAACGTTTCGGCGACCTCCAGGCACAGCTCGCGCGGCTGCAGACTGCCATCGGTTTCCCATACCCGGGTCAGTGCCGAAGCATCCAGCAGCTCGCGCGCCACGCGTTCGAATGCCTGCTGGAACGCCACAAAATCCTGCTCGCGAATGGTCAGGCCGGCAGCCATGGCGTGGCCGCCGAACTTCAGCAGCAGGCCGTCGTGACGCTTGGACACCATGTCCAGCGCATCGCGCAGGTGAAAACCGGGAATCGAGCGGCCCGAGCCCTTGATCTCGCCGTCGTCGCCCGGTGCGAACACGATGGACGGGCGGTGGTAGCGCTCCTTCAGCCGCGACGCCACCAGCCCCACCACGCCCTGATGCCAGTCGTCGCGGTACAGGGTCAGCGTGTAATGGTTGGCCGCATCGATGCTCGACAGCACCGTCAGTGCCTCGTCCTGCATGCCGTGCTCGATGGCGCGGCGTTCGCGGTTGAGGCGGTCCAGCTCCTGCGCCAGCGGCGTGGCCACTTCCTCGCTGCCAGCCAGCAGACAGGCGATCCCCAGGCTCATGTCGTCCAGCCGGCCAGCAGCGTTCAGCCGCGGGCCGATGGTGAAACCGAGGTCGAAGGCGTTGGCCTTGTGCGCGGCACGCCCCGCCACGCGGAACAGCGCGGCAATGCCCGGTGCCAGCTTACCGCTGCGCATGCGGCGCAGACCGGCGTCCACCAGGATGCGGTTGTTGCGGTCCAGCTTCACCACGTCGGCGACGGTGCCCAGCGCCACGATGTCCAGCAGCTCGCCCAGATTCGGCTCTGCGCCATTGGCAAACACGCCACGCTGACGCATCTCGGCGCGCACCGCCATCAGCACGTAGAACATCACCCCCACCCCGGCCAGATGCTTGGACGCAAATTCACAGCCAGGCTGGTTGGGGTTAACGATCAGCGCGTCCGGCAGCGTGTCGCCCGGCAGGTGGTGGTCGGTAATCAGCACCTCGATGCCGCGTGCGCGCGCCGCCTCCACCCCGGCCACGCTGGCGATGCCGTTGTCGACGGTAACGATGATGTCCGGCTGCTGTTGTGCGGCCAACGCTACGATTTCCGGCGTCAGGCCGTAACCGTATTCAAAGCGGTTGGGCACGATGAAATCGATCACCGCCCCCAGTGCGGCCAAGCCGCGCACCGCCACGGTACAGGCGGTGGCGCCATCGGCGTCGTAATCGGCCACCACCAGCAGCCGCTGCCGTGCGGCAATGGCATCAGCCAGCCGTGCGGCCATGGCGTGAATGTTCTTCAGGCCGGCAAATGGCAGCAGGCCCTTGAGGGCGTAATCCACCTCGCCGGCATCGGCCACGCCACGGGCGGCGTACAAGCGCGCCAGCAACGGCGGCACTCCCTGGCCGTCCAGCTGTTGCAGCAACGCCGGCGGGCAGGGTCGGGTAAGAATCTGGCTCATTGCGGGTACAGATCGCCCAGCGTTTGCGGGCGTTTCCAGAAGCGCCACAGATCGCTGGGGCGCAGGGTAAGGGTAAAGCCGGCATCGCCGTGGCAGCGCACGGTCAACTCGGCCAGGCGGCGTTGTTTCAGCGCGGCGAGCACCGGGGCGAACCAATCGCGCTCCAGTTGCTGCAAACCTTCGCGCCAGCCCCAGGCATCGCGAAACTGCGCGGCGGCTTCCAGCGTGTCCAGCTGCACCAGCACGTCGCCGCTGGCCTGCAGCCCACTAAAGGCGAACGGTGCCAGCTCGGCCGACTTGCCGGCAGCCTGCGCCAGCTGTTGCCACAGCGCATCGGCCGCCAGCAGCTGATCGTGGCGCAAAGTTGGCCGCATGGCTTCGCCACCCTGTTCGCCCCACAGCCACACGCTGTTGACCGGCACTTCGCCGCGCGCCTCGCGCGCATCGTTTACCGGATGGGTGTACAGCAGCATCTGCAGCTCGTTGAGATAGCGGCTCCACAGCATGCCATTAGCACCGCGTGGCAGGTGATGGTTGATGTCGTTGCCGATCACGTCCGGCAGCGCGGAAAACTCGGCACCGCTGGCGGCCGGCAAGGATAAAAACCAGCGCTGCGGGCTGGGAGCGTGGAAGGCAAAGCCATCTTCGGCAAACAGCTGATTGAGGCTGGCGACCAGCGTGGCGGCCTCCTGCTGCGACAGATTCATGATGCCGACATCGCCCAGCAGGGCACGATCGCGGTCCACCCGCAAGTTGACCGGGTCGGCCACCAGCCAGTGCCGGCCGTGGGTATCCAGCCCGCTGGCGGCGGCCAGATCGGCGGCCAGCGCCAACTGTGGCAGGGCAAAAGTCTGCTGCAGCAGCGCAGCAGCAGAGGTGGCTTGCGCCTGACGTTGGCCGCGTGCCAGCAGGGTTGCCAACGCCGGCAGCGGCAGGTTCTTGCTTACTTCACGGCCATCGTGGGCATCCAGCCAGGTCAGGCCGGGAATGATCAGAGTCAGTTTCATTGCGGGCTTGGCATTATCGCCATAATTGTTTTGGGCAAAATATATTTTCTGAGAGATGAAACTCGCTGGCAGCTTTGCCAGTCTTGGTCAGTTGCTGTCCGCATGGGCAGTAGCTCATTGATTTGTCAGCAATTTCTGTTTACAGCCGGCGCCGGCTTTTGATAGCATCGCCCACTTTGCAATTTCCTGCCAGAAAGCCACCCGCTTTCAAGCAAAACCGGCGACAGAAACGTACATATCGGCACGCCTATGCCAACCGGGTATGAGAGAACATGAATTATCGCAAACTGCTGCAACTACCGCAAAAATGGACATCCCGCGTGGTGAACAACCACGCCGCCTGGCTTGGCGCCATCGCCAGCCTGCCCTTCATGGGTGTATTGACTGCGGTGGCCGTGACACAGGGTAACAGCCCTGAGGCCAATAAGCCGCCGCTACAGCAGCATGTCACCGAAGCACTGACCCTGCCGCCACTGCAACAGGCCGCCAGCAATACCGTGCGCTACTGGCGCGACGAAGCGGTGCAGCGCGGCGACACCATCGCCCGCCTGTTGAACCGTCTGGGTGTGCGAGACAGCGATGCCACCCGCTTCATTCTGTCCAGCCCGCTATCGCGCGATCTGCTCAAGCTCAAGACTGGCGCCACGCTGTCGGTGGAGCTGAATGATCAGGGCGAGCTGTTCGGCCTGCGCTTCCTCAATGACGACGAGAACGGCGAAAGCGTGCTGGTCGCCATCGAAAAGGTGGGCGACAACTGGCAAGCCAGCGCCGACGCGCCGCGCACCGAAGCGATGCAGACCGTGCGCGCAGTGGAGGTCACCACCAGCGCCACCGGCGCTCTGGCACAAGCCGGTGTGCCGGTCGAGGTACGCACCCAGCTGAACGAAATTTTCTCCGACCAGTTTGAGCTGTCCAGCATGAAGCGTGGCGACAAGATCAACCTGGTATACGAAACCCTGCTGTATAACGGCGCCCCGCTGACTACCGGCAATATTCTGGCGGTGGAAATCGAGCGTAGCGGCACGCAGTACCAGGCCTTCTACTTTGCCCACGACAGCGAATCCGGCGCCTACTACGACGCCGCCGGCAAGCCGCTGAAAAAAGGCTTCAACCTGCAGCCGGTGGCTGGCGCACGCATCAGCTCCGGCTTCGGCATGCGCTTCCACCCGGTACTGCATGCGCTGCGCATGCACCAGGGCATCGACTATGCCGCAGGCACCGGCACCCCGATCCTGGCACCGTCCGACGCTACCGTGGATACGGTGGAGCAGCAGAATGGCTATGGCAACGTGGTGATCCTGCGCCACAACAACAAGCTGACCACGCTGTATGCGCATATGAGCCGCTTTCAGCCGGGGCTGAGGGCCGGCAACAAGGTCAAGGCTGGCGAGGTGATCGGCTATGTCGGCACCACCGGTCGCTCCACCGGCCCGCACCTGCATATGGAAGTGCGCATCAACGGTCAGGCGGTGGACCCGGCCACCACCGCGCTGCCCACCCGCGGGCTGGACAACAGCGAGCGCTTGGCCTTCTCCAGACAGAGCGTTAAGCTGGCAGCCAACCTCAAGCTGCTCAGGGATATCCCGGTCAACGTGGCGCAACTGGATTAATCCGGCCGCACCGCGACAACCCTGGCAGCGTTCCTCCTGCCAGGGTTTTTCATGTCTGAAATCTTTATCGGTTTGATGTCCGGCACCAGCCTGGACGGTGTCGACGCTGTGGTGGCGCGATTTGACGGTGGCGAGATGCAGCTGCTGGGCGAAGCCTTCGAGCCCTACCCGGCCACCGTCTGCGAGCAAGTACTGGCACTACAGCAGATCGGCGACAACGAGCTGGATCGCAGCGCCCGGCTGGGCAACGAGCTGGCGCGGCTGTATGCCGCCGCAGTCCAGGCGGTACTGCAGCGCTGCAAGTTGGCCGCAGCCGACATCCGCGCCATCGTCTGCCACGGCCAGACCATCCGCCATGCACCGCAGAGCGGCTACACCTTGCAGCTGGGCAACCACGCGCTGCTGGCAGAGCTGACCGGCATCGATGTAATTGGCGACCTGCGCAGCCGCGACGTAGCCGCCGGCGGTCAGGGGGCACCACTGGTGCCAGCCTTCCATCAGGCCATGTTTGCCGCCACCGACACCCCGCGCGCCATCCTCAATATCGGCGGCATCGCCAACCTGACGCGCCTGCAGCCGGGTCTGCCGGTGATCGGCTTCGACACTGGCCCCGGCAATATGCTGCTGGATGCCTGGATTCGCCATCACCGCGGCGTGAGTTACGACGCCGACGGTGCCTGGGCCGCCAGCGGCCAATGCCATGCAGAGCTGCTGCGCATCCTGCTGGCCGAACCGTATTTTGCCGCCGATGTACCCAAAAGCACCGGCCGCGACCTGTTCAGCCTGGAATGGCTGGCCGAGCGGCTGGAGCGTTTCCGTTTGCAACACGGCGGCATTGATGCGGCCAACGTACAAGCCACACTGCTGGCGCTGACCGCCCACAGCATTGCCGACGCCATCCAGCGCTTTGCACCGCACACCCGCGAGCTGTATCTGTGCGGCGGCGGCGTACGTAACACACAGCTGTGCCGCCTGCTGGCCACCCTGCTACCGCAACTGCACATCGCGCCCACCGATGCGCTGGGGCTGCCGGCACAGCAGGTGGAAGCAGCGGCATTTGCCTGGCTAGGCCATCGTTTCTGCCTGCGTGCCGCCGGTAACCTGCCAGAGGTCACCGGCGCAGACGGCCTGCGGGTACTCGGTGCGCTGTATCCACGCTGATGCCCCCGGCCGGACAACTTGACCGCAGGCGGTTTGCGCAGCACGCGCACTTCGCCGCGACAGCCGCACGGCCACAATCGTTGTCCGGCAATAAAAGCCGGGCATTTGCCGATATAATGCGCGGCTGACACCCTACTTATTCAAAATCAATGCGCCTGTTCAAGCGTAAAGCCGTCGTCCGCAACACCCAACCGCTGCCACCCAAGCTCGCCGGCCTGATCCGCGAGGCCTGGTGGCTGCTGCTGGCGGTATCTGCCGTCTACCTGGTGCTGACGCTGGCCAGTTACTCTGCTGCCGACCCGTCCTGGTCGCACAGCTCGGCCGATCCGACCATCCGCAACTATGGCGGGGTGTTTGGCGCCTGGATGGCCGACATCCTGCTGTACCTGTTCGGCTATTCGGCCTGGCTGCTGGTCGGCTTCTGCCTGTTTGCCATCGTGTGGGGTTACCGTCGCATCGAGCAGACCGATTTCGACGAAGGCCCGCTGACCTGGCCGGCGCTGATCGGTTTTCTGCTCACCCTCATCGGCTTTGCCAGCCTGGAATACCTGGTGCTGGGCGGCAAGCTGCTGTCACTGCCGGCCGGCGCCGGCGGCCTGCTGGGCAAGACGCTGGGCAATGGCGCAGCGCACGCGTTTGGTGCCACCGGTGCCAGCTTGCTGCTGCTGGTGCTGGCCGCTATCGGCATCTCGCTGTTTACCGGGCTGTCCTGGCTCAATCTGATGGAACGCATCGGCGGCGTACTGGAAGACAGCGTGCTGCGCAGCTGGCAGGCGTGGCAAGCGCGCCGCGACCGTGAAATCGGCCGCGAGGTGGCACAGCAGCGCGAGGAAAAAGTCGTCAGCGAGAAGAAAAAGATCGAGGAAAAACCACCGGTACGCATCGAAGCCCCAGTGCTGGAAGTACCGGTATCACCCAAGGCCGTCAAGCCGGTGCAACAATCACTATTTGCCGCACCGGGCGATGACGCGCTGCCGGGGCTGCCACTGTTGGCCGCACCGAAGGAACAAGCCGAGCCGGTATCGGCCGAAACGGTGGAGTACACCTCGCGCCTGATCGAACGCAAGTTGGCGGACTTCGGCGTGGATGTGAAGGTGATTGCGGCCTACCCCGGCCCGGTGATTACCCGTTACGAAATCGAACCCGCCGTAGGGGTAAAAGGCGCGCAGATCGTCAACCTGATGAAGGATCTGGCGCGCGCGCTGAGCCTGGTGTCCATCCGCGTGGTGGAAACCATTCCCGGCAAGACCTATATGGGCCTGGAGCTGCCCAACCCCAAACGCCAGATCGTGCGGCTGTCGGAGATCGTCGGCTCCGAAGGCTATCAGAACATGGGCTCGCGGCTGGCGATGGCGCTAGGCAAGGATATCGCCGGTCAACCGGTATCCGCCGACCTGGCCAAGATGCCGCACGTGCTGGTGGCCGGCACCACCGGCTCCGGCAAGTCAGTCGCCATCAACGCCATGATCCTGTCGGTGCTATATAAGGCCACGCCCAAAGAGGCACGTCTGATCATGGTGGACCCGAAGATGCTGGAGCTGTCGGTGTACGAAGGTATCCCGCACCTGCTGGCACCGGTAGTTACCGATATGAAACAGGCGGCCAACGCGCTGAACTGGTGTGTCGGTGAAATGGAGCGCCGCTACCGGCTGATGTCCAAACTGGGCGTGCGCAACCTGGCCGGCTTCAACCAGAAGATCCGCGACGCGGAAAAGAGTGGCGAGAAGATCCCCAACCCGTTCAGCCTGACCCCGGACATGCCGGAGCCGCTGGATACCCTGCCACTGATCGTGGTGGTCATCGACGAGCTGGCCGACCTGATGATGGTGGCCGGTAAGAAGATCGAAGAGCTGATCGCGCGTCTGGCGCAAAAGGCGCGTGCTGCCGGCATTCACCTGATTCTGGCCACGCAGCGACCGTCGGTGGACGTGATCACCGGCCTGATCAAGGCCAACATCCCGACCCGCATCGCCTTCCAGGTATCAAGCAAGATCGACAGCCGCACCATTCTCGACCAGATGGGTGCCGAGACGCTACTGGGTCAGGGCGACATGCTGTACCTGCCGCCGGGCACCGGCTACCCGCTGCGCGTACACGGCGCCTTTGTCGCCGATGATGAAGTGCATCAAGTGGTGGAGTTTCTGAAGACCACCGGCGAACCGGACTACGTGGAAGGCATTCTCAGCGGCACCAGCGAGGGCGAGGATGGCGCAGCGGAAGGCGGCATAGCAGGCGGCAATGCCGATGGCGAAGCCGACCCGCTATACGACGAAGCCGTCGCCATTGTGCTCAAGACCCGCAAGGCATCGATCTCCTCGGTGCAGCGCCAGCTGCGCATCGGTTACAACCGTGCCGCACGATTGATCGAACAGATGGAAGCCAGTGGCATCGTGTCCGCGATGGAAACCAACGGCAACCGCTCGGTACTGGTGCCGGCACGAGAAGAGTGATCTCGCGCGGCAGCGCGGCACCTCGCCCGCTGCCGCCTACCTTGCGGCCAACCTGTCGCTTGCGTTCGCAATACCTTACTGGAAACGCCATGTCCCGCTACCTGCACGAAGCTGAATTCAGCCATGCCTACGCCCCGAAAACGGGCGTACTGCTACTGAATCTGGGCACTCCGGAGGCCCCCACGGCCAAGGCACTGCGCCCCTATCTCAAGCAGTTCCTGTCCGATCGACGCGTAGTGGAGATCCCACGCGCGATCTGGTGGCTGATTCTCAACGGCATCATCCTGAACGTGCGCCCGAAAAAGAGCGCCGAGAAATATGCCAGCATCTGGAGCAAAGAAGGCTCGCCACTGCTGGTGCACACCCGCAAGCAGGCCAGCCTGCTCAAAGGCTTGCTCGGCATGCAGGGACAGCAGGTAATGGTGGAGTTTGCCATGCGCTACGGCAGCCCGTCCGTAGAGGACGTGATACAGAAAATGCGTGCCGCCGGCATGGAGCGCCTGCTGGTGCTGCCGCTGTATCCGCAGTACGCCGCCTCATCCAGCGGCACCGCGCACGATGCAGTGTTCCGCACCCTGCTCAAGATGCGCAACATGCCGGAGTTGCGCACCATCCGCCATTACCACGACCACCCGGGCTATATCGCCGCGCTAGCCGCCAGCGTGCGCGAGCACTGGCAGAAGAACGGCCGCGGCGACAAGCTGGTGATGAGCTTTCATGGCGTACCGCGCTACACCCTGGATAAGGGCGACCCCTATCACTGCGAGTGCATGAAAACCGGGCGCCTGTTGGCCGAGGCACTGGAACTCCCCAGCGACGACTATGTGGTGTGCTTCCAGAGCCGCTTTGGCAAGGCCGAATGGCTCAAACCCTACACCTTTGATGTCCTCAGTTCGCTTGCGAAACAAGGCGTTGGCAAAATAGACACGATTTGTCCTGGCTTTGCCGGCGACTGCCTTGAAACACTGGAAGAAATCGCCATGGAGGGCAAGGAGCTATTCCTTACCAGCGGCGGTAAGGAATATCGCTATATCCAGTGTCTCAACGAGCGCCCGGATTGGATTGCCGCTATGGCGGAATTAGTCACGGCCAACCTTGGTGGCTGGATAACAACACCTGACGATGCAAATATGAGACAACTTCGCGCCCGGGCCTGTGGCGCAAAACACTAAAAAAAATGGCCGGTTTTTTCGCAATGGCGCACCAATCAGGGGCGCCATTGTTCGTTTATGAACAGAATACTGGTGCAAGCCGATTTTCCTTGGTGCATGCGGCAATGCAGCACACCAGACTGTGACACCCGAATGTAAATACATTCTCCCGGCAGTAATTAACATTCATTGACACTCGGAAAAGGGCCTCCGCATAATCGCCGCAACTGCTCATCCACAAGATGCCAAGCAGGTTTACCAAGTCACAGACTTAAGATCAGGGGAAACACAAGATGAATAAATTTGCTCGTCTGAGCCTTTTCGCAGCTGCCGCTATCGCACTGACCGCTTGCGGTAACAAAGAAGCAGCACCGGCAGGCGAAGCCTCCGCTGCAGCTGCCAGCACCGGCGGCGACACCGTGGTAAAAATCGGCCAGGTATCGCCGATGACCGGTCCGATCGCCCACCTGGGTAAGGACAACGAGTTTGGCGCCAAGCTGGCCATTGAAGACCTGAACGCCGAAGGCGTTGAAATTGGCGGCAAGAAAGTTAAGTTCGAACTGGTTTCCGAAGATGACCAGGCCGACCCGAAAATCGGTACCCAAGTTGCCCAGCGTCTGGTTGATGCCGGTGTTGTTGGCGTCGTTGGCCACCTGAATTCCGGCACCACCATCCCGGCATCCAAGATCTACTCCGATGCCGGTCTGCCGCAGATCTCCCCGTCCGCAACCAACCCGGACTACACCAAGCAAGGCTACAAGACTACCTTCCGCGTTATCGCCAACGACGTACAGCAGGGTAAAGCGCTGGGCGAATTCGCAGTTGATGGCCTGAAAGCCAAGAAAGTGGCCATCATTGATGACCGCACTGCTTATGGTCAGGGTCTGGCTGACGAGTTCGAAAAAGCTGTTAAAGGCAAGGGCTCCTCGGTTGTGAAGCGCGAATTCACCACCAACACCGCCACTGACTTCAACGCCATTCTGACTTCCATCAAGGCCTCTCAACCGGACGTGATCTTCTACGGCGGCATGGACGCACAAGCCGGCCCGCTGGCCAAGCAGATGCAGCGCCTGGGCCTCAAAGCCAAGCTGATGGGTGGTGACGGTTGGCAGACTCCTGAGTTCGTGAAGCTGGCTGGCGAAGCTTCCGAAGGCCAGTACGCATCCAGCTGCGGCGTGCCGCGCGACAAGATGCCGGGTTTTGCTGCCTTCAATGACAAGTTCAAGGCCAAGTTCAACACCGAAGTACAGATCTACGCTCCGTACGAGTACGACGCAGTTCGTGTCCTGGTTGACGCGATGAAGCGTGCCGGCTCTACCGATCCGAAGACCTACCTGGCTGAAGTTGGCAAAACCAACTACACCGGCGTAACCGGTCAGATCGCCTTCGACGAGAAGGGTGACATCAAGAACGGCGCGGTAACCGTGTACCAGGTTAAAGGCGGCAAGTGGGAAGTGGTTTCCACCGTTGGTGGTCCGGCTGCTGCTGCACCGGCTTCCGCAGCCAACTAAGTACTTGCTTGTTTACAAAACGGCACCGCAAGGTGCCGTTTTTGTTTTTGTATCATCTTGCACATCTGTAATCGCCTCGCTACCATGTTGCAGTGCGATGTCGATTGTATCCTTTCGATGTTCTCCCTTCTGGCAGACCCACCACCCGCGGGTTGCCGCCAGATTCTGTAGTAGCGTGTGCCCCAACAGGGCACCCGACCTCTGACAAAGATCACCAGAAACCAATAATTGATGCTCCCACGCAGGAGCAGGGACCGGCTTTACCTATGAAAATCGCAAATTTTGCCCTGGCCGCCGTTACGGCTGCCACCCTCGCCGCTTGCGGCAACTCCCAGCAATCCGGCAGTCAGGAAGCCAGCGCCGCAGCACCGACAGCCGCCGGTAAAGTGGTACGCATCGGCTCGGCCAATCCGCTAACCGGTCCGTTCGCCCATTGGGGTCGCGATGCCGACAACGGCGTCAAGCTGGCCGTGGATGAAGCCAATGCCGAAGGCCTGACCCTGGATGGTCAGAAAGTAAGCTTCGAAGTAATGTCCGAAGATGACCAAGCCGATCCGAAAACCGCAACCCAGGTAGCGCAGCGCTTTGTCGATGGCGGTGTTGCCGCTGTTGTTGGCCACCTCACCTCCGGCGCTGCCATTCCGGCTTCCCGCATCTACAACGAAGCCGGTATTCCGATGGTAGCCGGTTCGGTGACCAGCCCGAAATTCACCCAGCAGGGTTACAACAACACCTTCCGCATCATTGCCAACGACCTGCAGCAAGGTCAGGCACTGGCCAAGTTCGCCGTGGGCGAACTGAAGGTAAAGAACGTTGCCATCATTGATGACCGCACTACTTACGGTCAGGGCCTGGCCGACGACTTTGCTAAGGCAGTGGAAGCCGCCGGTGGCAAGGTAGTGAAGCGCGAATACACCACCAACACCGCCACCGATTTCATGGCCATCCTCACCTCGCTGAAAGGTGCCAAGCCCGAACTGCTGTTCTACGGCGGCATGGATGCCCAGGCCGGCCCGCTGGTGAAGCAGATGCGCAAGCTGGGCATGAGCACCCGCTTCATGGGCGCTGACGGTGTGAATACCGCCGAATTTGCCAAGCTGGCCGGCACTGCCGCCGAAGGCGCCTATGCTTCCAGCGCCGGCGCCTCCAAGGAACTGATGCCGGGCTTTGTTGCCTTCAACGACAAGTACAAGGCCAAGTTTGGCAGCGAGATCCAGGCCTACGCCCCGTACACCTACGATGCCGCCAAAGTGCTGATCGACGCCATGAAACGCGCCGGCTCCGCCGATCCGAAGAAATTCCTGGCCGAAGTGGGCAAGACCCAACTGCAGGGTGTGACCGGTCCGATCGCCTTCGAAAGCAATGGCGATGTGAAAAACGGTACCGTTACCCTATACCAGCTGCAAGCTGGTGCCTGGAAAGGTGTTACCCCTGCGGCCAACGTTGCCGCCTCTGCCGCGCAGTAACCCTGTCCGGTAATAAAAAAGCGCCCAATGGGCGCTTTTTTGTTTTGTCGGCAATACAGTCGCCTAGCTTGGCAGATATGGCTCGACATGGCGCATACCGCGGGAGACGTAATCCTCTTTCTCCCCCACCGGGGCGACATAATACAGCGCCTCCTGCGCCGCCTCACGCCCCACCAGACGGGCAATCGTCCAGAGCGCCAGATACTGCGCGGCCAGACAGCCCCCAGCCGAGGCCACATTCCCATTGGCAAAGAACGGCTGATTCAACACCGTCACCCCGACCTCCTGTACCCAGGGTTTAGTGGTCAGATCGGTACAGGCCGCCACCTCCGCCAGCAAGCCGAGTTTCGCCAGAACCAGCGTGCCCGAACACTGCGCGCCCAGTAGTTGCCGGGCGGGGTCAAACTGCATCTGTGCCATCAGCTTGGCATCCTCGACTACTTGCCGCGTCCGCATGCCACTGCCAACCAGTACAGCATCCGCCTGACTGGCCTCGTGCAGCGGAATGTGCGATTCCAGTACCACGCCATTCATCGAACGCACGCGGGATGTCGGGCTGGCAATCGATACGCGCCAGTCCGGCTGCTTGATGCGATTCAGGATACCCAGCGCAATCAGGGAGTCGAGTTCGTTAAAGCCGTCAAAGGTGAGGATAGCGATGTGCATGGGACCGTCTTTCTGTGCCGATGTGGTTGCGACAACACAGCGTAGGCCGAATAATCAATACAATCAAAAAATTGTCATGGATACATTGCGATATGGCCTCGCCCCGCTACAAACAGTTGGTAGACACGTTGGCCGCAGAGATTCGAACCGGCCAGCTGCCACCAGGCACCCGGCTGCCGACACACCGCCAACTGGCCGCCAAACAGCGGATTGCGCTGGTGACTGCCACCAGGGTCTATGCCGAGCTGGAAGCCATGGGACTGGTGAGCGGCGAGCCGGGGCGCGGCACCTTTGTGCGGGACACCACCCTGCCGCCCGGCCTGGGCATCGATCAACAGGCAGCCATGAGCGGCATGGTGGATCTCAACTTCAACAACCCGTCATTACCGGGACAGGGCGCCCTGCTGCGCGATGCCCTGCGCCAGCTGGCTGCCTCCGGCGATCTGGAAGGGTTGCTGCGCTACCAGCCGCATGGAGGGCGCCCGCATGAGCGCGCCATCGTTGCCCGCCACCTAGCCTGCCGTGGCCTGGGCGTGGCAGGTGAGCAAGTGCTGATCGTCAGCGGCGCCCAGCATGGTCTGGCGGTAACGGCCATGGCGCTGCTGCGACCCGGCGATGTCGTTGCGACCGATGCGCTGACCTATCCTGGCTTCAAAGTGCTGGCGCAGGCGCAGCAGCTGGAACTGCTCCCCATTCCCGGTACCGCTTGCGGACCCGATCTGACAGCGCTGGAGCAACTATGCGCCAGTCGCAGAGTGCGTGCCGTTTACAGCATGCCAACCATGCACAACCCGTTAGGTTGGGTAATGAACGCCGCGCAACGCCAGCAATTGGTGTCGATTGCCCGCCACCACGAACTGCTGATCATCGAGGATGCCGCGTACGCTTTTCTCGAGGAGCAAGCACCACCACCGTTGGCCGCACTGGCGCCGGAGCGAACCGTGTATGTGTCCGGGCTATCCAAGAGCGTAGCTACCGGGCTGCGAGTCGGATTTGTCGCTGCGCCGGCGCAGTGGGTGCCCAACATCGAACGCGCGATCCGGGCAACCACCTGGAACACCCCCGGGGTGATGACCGCCCTGGCCTGCGGCTGGCTCGACGATGGTACGGTCATGCAACTGGAAGCAGACAAGCGCCGGGACGCAATAAGCCGCCAAACCCTAGCGCGCAACATCCTTGCCGGGCTGCCATACATTGGCCATCCCGCGTCTTATTTTCTCTGGCTGCCACTAGGCGAAGAGGTGCGCGCCGAGCAAGTAGTGGCACAACTCGGCGCACAACATGTCTCGGTATCGACGGCAGAACCGTTCGCCACCACCGCG
>CAMLGD010000023.1 GCA_946479405.1 uncultured Vogesella sp. | reverse complement strand
TGCCGCGACCGCGAAGCCTTCCAGGAAATGGACTACAGCGTGTACTTCGGCCCGTCCACCAAGGGCATGGCCAAGCGCGTGGAGCGCATCGACGACGCCAGCCGCATCCCGGAATACATCAGCCGCGCCTTCGCCACCGCCATGAACGGCCGCCCCGGCCCGGTGGTGCTGGTGTTGCCGGAAGACATGCTGGTGCAGCCGGTGGCCGACAGCCTGCTGCCGCTGCCACGGGTGGACGCGGTAGCGCCGTACCCGGACCCGGCCAGTATCGCTGCCTTGCAGCGCCTGCTGGACAAGGCCGAACGCCCGCTGCTGATTGCCGGCGGCAGCGGCTGGGATGCCGCAGGCGCCGCCGCGCTGCAAGCCTTTGCCGAGCGCTGGCAGCTGCCGGTGGGCAACGCCTTCCGCTTCCAGGACACCTTCGACAACCATCACCCGCTGTATGCCGGCGACGTCGGCATCGGCATCAACCCGGCGCTGGCGGCCAACATCCGCAACAGCGACCTGATCATCGCCATCGGCGCTCGCCTGGGCGAGATGACCACCGGCGGCTACACCCTGCTGCAGGCGCCGCGCAGCCAGCAGCAACTGGTGCACATCCTGCCGCAGGGCGACGAGCTGGACCGCGTGTACCAGGCCGACGTGGCAATCCAGTCCGGCGTCAACGCCGCCGCACAGGCACTGGCCGCCTTGCCAGCACCGGCCGCCGCCCCGCGCTGGCAGGCCTGGAGCCGGCAGCTGAACGCCGACTACCGCGCCAACCTGGTGCCGCAGCGCCTGGCCGGGCTGAACGAAGGCATCAGCGGCGACATCGACCTGCCACGCGTGATCGCCAGCCTGCAGCGCCAGCTGCCGGCCGACGCGGTGATCACCAACGGCGCCGGCAACTTCGCCAGCTGGATCCACCGCTACTTCCAGTACCACGGCGTGGTGAAGGGCCACAAAACCCAGCTGGCGCCCACCAACGGCGCCATGGGCTACGGCGTGCCGGCCGGCATTGCGGCCAACCTCGCCACCGGCCGCACCGCCTTCACCATTGCCGGCGACGGTGACTTCCTGATGAACGGCCAGGAACTGGCCACCGCGCTGCAACACGGCGGCAAATCCATCATCCTGCTGCTCAACAACGGCGTGTACGGCACCATCCGCATGCACCAGGAGCGCGAGTACCCCAACCGCATCAGCGGCACCACGCTTGGCAACCCGGACTTCTGCCAGCTGGCCGGCGCCTACGGCTACGCCGCCGAGCGCATCGCCAGCAACGACGAGTTCGACGCCGCGCTGGAACGCGCACTGGCGCGCCCCAACGGCACGCTGCTGGAAATCCGCCTGCCGCCGGACATCATCAGCACCCGCGCCACGCTGTCCACCATCACCCAGGCGGCGCTGGCGCGTGGTTGAGCTGTACTTTTTGCGGTAATCGAACCGGCCTGCGGGCCGGTTTTTTGTTGGTGTGCGGCTTGGCTGTCGCAGTCGGTCGCAGCCAACTACGCCTGACTGCGCGGTTGCCGGGTGGGTTTGGTCTTGTCGCTGTGGCTAGCTGCTGTTGTCGGTCTGCTCCAACTGGGGTTGCGATTCTGGAATCCGCAGCGCGGATACTGTTTGCAGTCGCCGGGTTGCGCCCGGCGGACGGGCAAAGGGGGCGACCGCCGCCCCCTTTTGCAATCCCTTGCTCCCCGGGGCTGCTCGAAACCCCGGGCAAAACAGCACGCCCCAGGCACCGCTGATTCGCCACGCGCTAACGTCGCGCGGCTCAGGCAGCGTCTTAACACCTGGGGCGTACCGTTTTGCCCGGCGCGCGCCAACGGGATTGGGGTAAGTTGGATCGGTTCCAAGGCTTGATAGGTTGGCCGCACAACAAGGTTCAATGCATGCGGCCAACGCTGTGAGGCGCTAGCCAGCCCTATGGGTGGTGACGGGGTCTCAGCGCAACAAAAATCCCCGTCCGATCTCGTCATCCGCTTCCAGCGTCCAGCTGGCTTTGCCGCTGTAGTGGGCGCGGCCGCTGACGTGGACGGTGACCGCGTTGTGGCCGGACAGCTTGGCCGCACCGTTCACGCTGGCGCTGAAACGGGCGCCGGTGATGCTCTCGAACACGCAGGCTTCGCCGGCTGCCACCAGGCCGTGGGCATGGCGTAGCGCCATGCGGGTGGTGACGCCGGAGCCGGTGGGGCTGCGGTCCACTTCGGCGTCGGCGAACACGCACACGTTGCGGCTGGGGCCGTCGCCGGGGCGCTCAAAGCCGTCGGTAAGGATGCTGCCGTACAGAAAGCCCAGGTCTTCGGCTTCGGGGTGGCGCACGCTGATGCTGCGGCGTACCGCCTCGCTCAACGTGGTGGCGGCATCCACGATGTCACGCAGGCGGCCATCCAGCGATACGCCCAGCCGGGCGGCCGGGGCAACGGCGTAGAAGGCGCCGCCGTAGCCGATATCGACGCGGATGCGGCCAAGCCCCGGCACGTCCACCTCGTGATCCAACGCGAAGGCGAAGGCCGGCACGCTGTCGAAGCTGACGCTGCCGTCTTCCGCCAGCCAGGCGGTAACCAGGCCACACGGGCATTCGATGCCCACGCGTGTCAACGGTGCGGTGCGCGCCACCAGGCCGTGATCCACCGCGTAGCGTGCCAGCGCAATCACCGCGTGGCCGCACATGGTGCTGTAGCCCTCGTTGTGGATGAACAGCACGGCCAGGTCGGCGCCGGGCAGGCTGGGGCGCACCAGTACTGCGCCATACATGTCGTAGTGGCCGCGCGGCTCGAACATCAGCAGTTTGCGCACGCCGTCCAGCCGTTCGCGCATGTCGCGGCGCTTGGCCAGGATATCTGCGCCGTGGATGTCGTCGATCAGGCCGGGAATGATGCGCACCGGCTCGCCACCGGTATGCATTTCGATAGTGTCGAAACTGCGGGTCTGCCAGTTCATGCCTGTTGCTCCTGCTGGATGGTGGTGAGTGCGCAGCGGGCGGCGGCCAGGTCCCAGGCGGCGCTGCCCACGCTCTTGAACAGCTTGGGCGCGGCCGGGTCGATGCGGCCGGCCAGCGCGTCGTCCAGGCTGCTGATCTGCGCCCAGTCCACGCCGGCCTGGATCAGGTCGCCGGCTTCGTGGCGGGCGCCGGGTACGTCGTCGCAGAACAGCTGGCTGCCGGCGATGGTCAGCGGGCCCAGCTCGGCCATGTCCGGGCGGAAGGCGCCGGTGCCGATCAGCAGCCGGCCGGCGCGTGCCGGCTCGTTGTACAGCGGGCTGCGGCTGGTGGTGAGCAGGATCACCACGTCGGCGGCATCGTCGATGCGGCCAACCTTGGCGTTCAGCGTCAGCGGTAGTTGAGCCAGTTGCTGGCAGCAGCTGCTGGCGCTGTCCTGGCTGCGGCTGTGGATGTCCACCCGCAGGCCGGGGTAGAGCTCGGCCAGTGCCTCGGCGTGGGCGCGTGCCTGTTTGCCGGTGCCTACCAGCGCCACGTGCTGCGGTGCTTGCGGCAGCAGGGTGCGGATCGCCAGCAGCGATACCGCGGCGGTGCGGCGCGCGGTGACGGTGGGGCCATCCAGCAACAGCTGTGGCACGCCGCTTACCGCATCGTAGACGCTGACCACGCCGTGAATGGTGGCGAGACCCTGGCTGGCGTTCTGCGGGCAGACGTTTACCAGTTTGTGGATGGCGATGTCGGCGGCGCTGGCCGGCATCGACAGCAGGGTGCCGCCTTCCGGCAGTGGCAGCGCCTGGCGCTCGGGGCTGTGGATGTGGCCGGCGGCCATCTCGGCGGCGGCCTGCGCCAGCTGCTGGCACAGCGCGGCCATCGGCAGCTGCGCCTGGGTGGCACGGGCATCGAGTACCGGCAGCGGGGTGTGGGTGGACATCGTGGTTTCTCCGTGTATCAGGCGGCGGTCGGTATCGCGCCCGCGGCGGGCTGTGCTTGCTGGGGGAGTGAAAAAAGCGGCCGGCAGGCGCCGGCCGCAACTGCGACTACAAAACGACCAGGAGTGTTTACTGCACGACGGACTTCACCTTCCAGTCGTTACCTTCCACCGTGGAGATGGTCACCGGTGCCTTCTTCAGGTTGCCGTTGGCATCGAAGCTGAAGTCGGCGGTCACGCCCTTGTAGCCGGTCTTGGCGATGAAGGGCAGGAACTTGGCCGGTTCGGTGGAGTTGGCGCGCTTCATGGCGTCGGCCACGATCATCACACCGTCGTAGAACTGCGGCCCCAGCAGCACCACCTCCTGCTTGAAGCGTGCCTTGTAGCGGGTTTCAAAGTCCTTGCCGGCCGGGCGTGCGCCCAGCTCGCCACCCGGCACCGCGGAGAAATGGCCGGCAGCATCGGCACCCGCCAGCTGGATGAAGGTGGGGGTGCTGAGCATGTCGCCGCCCATCAGCTTGGCGTTCATGCCCAGGCGCTTCATCTGGCGTGCCATCGGCGCGGCCTGTGCATCGGCGCCGCCGTAGAACACCACGTCCGGCTTCTGCGCCTTCAGCGCGGTGAGGATGGCGGTGAAGTCGGTGGCCTTGTCGCTGGTGTATTCACGCTTGATCGGCTTCTTGCCCATGCCGGCGATGGACTTGATGAATTCGTCGGCAATGCCCTGGCCGTAGGCGGTGCGGTCGTCGATCACCGCGATGTTCTGTGCCTTCAGCTGCATTACCGCGTAGCGGCCCAGCGCGCCGCCGACCTGGCTGTCGCTGCCTACCAGGCGGAAGGCGGTCTTGTAGCCGGCGGTGGTGTAGGCCGGGTTGGTGGACACCGACAGCTGCGGGATGCCGGCATCGGAATAGATGCGCGAGGCCGGAATCGACACGCCGGAGTTGAAATGGCCGATGACGGCCTTCACGCCGGCATCCACCAGCCGCTGCGCTACCTGGGTGCCGACGCGCGGGTCGGCCTGGTCGTCCTCGGACACCAGTTCGAACTTCACTTTCTGGCCGCCGACAGTGATCGGCTTGGCGTTCAGGTCGTCGATTGCCAGGCGGGTGGCGTTTTCATTGTCCTTGCCGTAGTGCGCCTGCGGGCCGGACAGCGGTGAGGAAAAGCCGATTTTCACCACGGTGTCAGCCTGTGCCGCACTGATGGCGAACGGGGCCATCATGCCGCCCAGGGCCAGAACCAGATGCAGCGTACGCGGTGCGATGGAAGGTTTCATGCTGTTTCTCCTTTGTGTTCACTACTGGAAGGTTGGCCGCAGTGGCGGCTGTTTGTTGCCTTAGAGCTGTTGTGCGGTCTTGTTGCCGCGTTTGGCGTCACTAACAACAGCACCTGATCCTGTGTTGCGCCTCCTTGCCGTACGACTTGTACTGTCTGCGTCGGCGCGCCTTGTCTCAGATGCCGTTGTTAGCGACTCCTCATCTACTACAAACCAGCCGCCTTGCCGTGGCACGGCGGCAAAAGCGGTGTGGTTCAAAAACGGTCCGGCCGATAAGCCGCGGTATCCATGCTGGGTGTCAGCGCGCAGATCTGTTCTGCCAGCAGCGCGCCGGTGGTGGCCGCCAGCGTCAGGCCCAGGTGGCCGTGGCCGGTGGCGAAGTACAGGCCGGGGCTGTCCGGCGCCGGGCCGATCACCGGGATGGTGTCCGGCAGCGACGGGCGATTGCCCATCCATACCTGCATGTCGCGGGTGTCGAAGTTGCCGACGATGCGTCGCGCCCGGTCCACCAGGATGTGGGCGCGGTCCCAGTTCGGCGGCGCGTCGCGGTGTGCCAGCTCCACGGTGCCGGCCAGACGCAGGCCGCCGTTTGCCATCGGCAGGATCACGAAGCTTTCGCTGGCGCACTGGATGAAGTGATGCAGCGCCACGCCGGCATGCGGCAGGGTGACGTGGTAGCCGCGCTCGCTTTCCAGCGGAATGCGGCAGTGATGCTGCTGGCTGAAGCGGTCGCTCCACACGCCGCAGGCAATCACCACGCAGTCGGCTGCCAGCCGGCCGCTGTTTTCGGTGTCCACGCCGACAATGCGGCCAGCTTCGCTGGCGGTGGCCAGCACTTCGTCCTGGATGAAGCTGCCACCCTCGCGGATGAAGGCATCGAACAGGCCGCGGCTGAAGGTGTAGGGGTCGTCCACGTGCGACCACTGCGGCACTTCCACCGCTACCTGCCATTCCTCACCCAGCTGCGGTGCGGTGGCGGCCAGCGCGGCGCGGTCCAGCTTGCGCCACGCCACGCCGTGGGCGCGCTTGGTGTTCCAGGCGCCTTCGGCGGCGCGGAATTCCGCCTCGCTGCGATACAGGGTGAGGTTGCCGTGGCGGCGCCACATATGCGTCAGCCCGGCGCGCTCGATCAGTGGTGCGTAGTCGGTGTTCACCCGCGACAGCAGCGCATTCAACTGATTGGTCAGCTCGGCCACCTTGCTCGGCCGGCTGGCGGCCAGAAAGCGCAGCAGCCACGGCGTGAGGCTGGGCAGGTAGCGCCAGCGCAGTGCCAGCGGCCCCAGCGGGTCGACCATCCAGCCCGGCACTTTGGCCAGCACGCCCGGCTCGGCTAGCGGAATGATGTCGCTTACCGCGAAAGCGCCGGCATTGCCGTAGCTGGTTTCCATCGCCGGCTCGCCGCGGTCGAGCAGGGTGACGCGGCAACCGGCCAGCCGCAGCTGCAGTGCGGTGGCGATGCCGACCACGCCGGCACCGACCACGATGATGTGTTTGCTCATGGACATGGACGGGCCCATCAACCAACTACGAAGCCGTGTACGTACGGATCGGCGTCATCCAGCAGGATGCGGTTGTAGCCGGTGGTGATCGCCCAGCCTGCCACGCCGGGGATGATGGCCGGGATGCCGGCCACCTCGGTCTCCGCCTCGATGGTGCCGGTGAACTGGCTGCCGATGATGCTCTCGTGCACCAGCACGTCGCCGGCCTTCATCAGGCCGCGGCCATAGCGCTGCGCCAGTCGTGCCGAGGTGCCGGTGCCGCACGGCGAGCGGTCCAGCGCCGCCGCGCCGTACAGCACGGCGTTGGCCGCATGCGAGCCAGGGGTCTTCGGTGCGCCGGTCCACTGCACATGGCGCACGCCGCGGATATTGGCATCCAGCGGATGCACGATGTCGTAGTGCGCGTTGATGTAGTCGCGCAGCTCGTTGCCCATCGCCACCAGCTGCGCCGGCGTGTAGTCGGCCATGTCGCGGTAGTTCTGCTGCGCTTCCACGATGGGGTAGAAGTTGCCGCCGTAGGCGATATCCACTTTCAGCTTGCCCAGCGCGGCGATCTCCACTTCCACATCTTTCATGAACAGGAAGGACGGCACATTGGTGAGCTTCACCGATTTCACCTTGCGGCCAACCTGGGTGTACTCGGCCACCACTTTGCCGGCCGGCGTGTCCAGGTTCAGCACGCCCGGGGTCTTCGGGGTGACGATGCCGTGCTCGATGGCCATGGTGACCACGCCAATGGTGCCGTGGCCGCACATCGGCAGGCAGCCGCTGGTTTCGATGTACAGCACCGCCACGTCGCAATCGTCGCGGGTGGGCGGATACAGAAAGGCGCCGGACATCTGCGCGTGGCCGCGCGGCTCGTACATCAGCCCGGTGCGCATCCAGTCGTAGCGCTGCAGGAAATCCAGCCGGCGCTCGGCCTGGGTGTTGCCATCCAGTTCCGGGGCTCCCTTGGTGACCAGCCGCACCGGGTTGCCGCAGGTGTGGCCATCAATGCATTCAAATTCGCTTACTGCCATCGCTGTGCTCCTTGGCTTGCGTTGGCTTCACTGTAGGATTTTGCTGCATTGAATACAATAATTGGATGCAATTTTGCCAAAATGCCACAGCATGAATTCGGCAATGTATATGCAGTAAACCGGGCTATCATGTAGATAAATCAAGGTTTTGTGCTGGTGTTGCAAAAAATCACAGCGTATTTTGGATAACGGCATGCTGCGCTGCGATGTGGATTTTGAATGCAAAAACTGTTGAGTTTTGTATTCAAAAAGCCCTAGCATGAAATGGACCGCAGCACAGTCGCTGCACCCTACCCGCAGAAGGAGCAACACCATGGCACATCTCTGGACTGGCGTTTTCCCCGCCGTAACCACCAAGTTCAATGCTGACGAATCGCTGGATATCGCCGGCACCGTGAACCACATCAAGTGGCAGCTGGAATGCGGCGCCGACGGCATCATCGTGTGTGGCTCGCTGGGCGAGGCATCCACCCTCACCGCCGACGAGAAGATCGCCATCCTGAAGGCCGCCAAGGAAGTGGCCGGCAACAAGCCGGTGCTGCTGACCGTGGCCGAAGACAGCACCCGTGCCGCTGCCGCACTGGCCCAGGCCGCACACGCCGCCGGCGCCGACGGCATCATGCTGCTGCCGGCCATGCGCTACGTGTCCGACGAGCGCGAGACCATCAATCACTACCAGCGCGTGGCCGATGCCAGCCCGCTGCCGATCATGATCTACAACAACCCGATCGCTTACGGCGTGAACATCACCCCGGAAATGTATGTAGAGATGGCGAAAGAGCCGAAGTACGTGGCGATCAAGGAATCCAGCGGCGACATCCGCACCCTGACCAACGTGATCAACGCGGTGGGCAGCCGCTTCGCCATCTTCAGCGGTGTGGATGACCTGGCGCTGGAAAGCATCGTGATGGGCGCCGACGGCTGGGTTGCCGGCCTGGTGGTGGCGTTCCCGAAGGAAACCGTGGCCATCTACAAACTGGCCAAGGCTGGCCGTGTGGAAGAAGCCCGTGCCATCTACCGCTGGTTCGCGCCGCTGCTGCACCTGGACGTATCCATGAAGCTGGTGCAGAACCTGAAGCTGTGTGAAGCCATGGTTGGCGTGGGCACCGAGCATGTGCGCGCCCCGCGCCTGCCGCTGGCCGGCGCCGAGCGCGAGCGCGTAGCAGCGATCATCCAGGCCGGGCTGGATTCCCGACCGCAGCTGCCGGCACTGTAAACCGCCACTGCCCACGACCGGCAGCACCCGGCTGGTGCCGGGTATGCCGGATGGTGGGCAGCAGCGGCGTAGGTAGTAGCAATCTCCCTGATTTGCGGCCAGCTCTGGCCATCTTGATACGCCTTCCCGTCCGCCCCGCGGCGGGAGGGCCATTTTTTTCGGCTGCGCGGCAGTCGGCAGGAGTCTCCTTCTATGCATTGCAATCTCATCAATGGCGAATGGCGCGGCGGGCAGCCGGCCATCGTCAACCGCAACCCGTCCGACCTCGATGACGTGGTGGGCGAATACGCCAGCGCCAGTGCCGACGACATGCGCGAGGCGGTGGCGGCCGCGCGTGCCGCCTTCACGGCGTGGTCGCGCACCACGCCGCAGCAGCGCGCCGACATCCTGGACGCCGCCGGCAGCGAGATTCTGGCCCGCAAGCAGGAGCTGGGTACGTTGCTGGCGCGCGAGGAAGGCAAGATCCTGCCGGAGGCCATCGGCGAGGTAACCCGCGCCGGCCACATCTTCAAATTCTTTGCCGGCGAGGCGCTGCGCGCGCATGGGGAGATGGTGGATTCGGTGCGCCCGGGTGTGGAGGTGCTGATCAGCCGCGAGCCGGTGGGTGTGGTGGGGCTGATCACGCCGTGGAATTTCCCGATTGCCATTCCGGCGTGGAAAGCCGCGCCGGCGCTGGCGTTCGGCAACACCGTGGTGATGAAGCCGGCGGAACTGGTGCCGGGCTCGGCCTGGGCGCTGGCCGACATCCTGCAGCGTGCCGGCCTGCCGGCAGGGGTGTTCAACCTGGTGATGGGCAGCGGCCGCGTGCTGGGACCGGCGCTGCTGGATGCCGGCATCGACGCGCTGAGCTTTACCGGCTCGCAGGCCACCGGTGAAAGGTTGGCCGCAGACTGCGCAGTGCGCGGCATCAAGGTGCAGCTGGAAATGGGCGGCAAGAACCCGCTGCTGGTGGCCGACGACGCCAAACTGGAGCAGGCGGTGGAGTGCGCGATCAACGGCGCGTTCTATTCCACCGGCCAGCGCTGCACCGCCAGCAGCCGCTTGATCGTGTGCAGCGGCATTCATGATGCCTTCGTCGCCAGGTTGGCGGAACGCACCGCCGCGCTGCGGGTGGGCAATGCGCTGGCGGCGGAAACGCAGATCGGCCCGGTGGCCAGCGAAGCGCAGCTGGCCGGAAACCTCGGCTACGTGGAACAGGGCCTGGCTGAAGGCGCCAGCCTGCTGTGCGGCGGCGAGCGGCTGACGCTGGCCACCCGTGGCTACTACCAGTCGCCGGCGCTGTTTGCCGGCTGCACACCGCAGATGGCGATCAGCCGCGAGGAAATCTTCGGCCCGGTGGCGGCGGTGCTGCGTGCCGACGACTACGAGCATGCGCTGGCGCTGGCCAACGACACGCCGTTCGGCCTCGCCTCCGGCATCTGCACCCAGTCGCTGGCGCTGGCGACGCACTTCCGCCGCCACAGCGAGGTCGGCATGGTGATGGTGAACCTGCCCACCGCCGGGGTGGATTACCACGTGCCGTTCGGCGGCCGCAAAGGCTCCAGCCACGGCCCGCGCGAGCAGGGCCGCTACGCGGCGGAGTTCTACACCACGGTGAAAACTGCCTATATCGGTATGTGATGCCGGCGCCCCCGCCTGGCGGGGGCTTTTTCTGGCCTGTGGCGGACGGCGGGGTTGGCCGCAGCGGCTACACCATAACCATGGCATGCGGCCAACCTTGCCCGGCTGTGCCTGAAAATTGCGCGTGCGCTGTGGTAAGGTAGCGCCGCCGTTGCGAGAGACCACCATGACCCAAGCCGCCGAAACCCCGCAAAGTCTTACCGTTGTCGCCACCGAAGCCATCCGCCAGCGCATCCTGGCCGGGGAGTGGGCCGATGGCAGCCAGCTGCGCCAGGAAGCGCTGTCGCGCGAGCTGGGCATGAGCCGGGTGCCGATCCGCGAGGCCTTGCGCCAGCTGGAAGCGGAAGGGCTGGTCAATATCATCGAGAACAAGGGCGCGGTGGTATCCGAGCTGTCGCTGCCGGAAATCGTCGAGCTGCTGCGGGTGCGCGTGCTGCTGGAGTGCGACGTGCTGCTGGAGGCGATTCCGCGCCAGAGCAGCGCCGACATTGCCGCGGCCGAGGCGCTGCTGGCCAAGTTCGAGCTGGCGCTGCGCGACAAGGACATCAGCGCCTGGGGCATTCTCAACGCCCAGTTCCACATGGCGCTGTACCGCGCCGCCGGCCGTGGCCAGACGCTGGCCATCATCGAGCAGCTGCACAACCGCACTGACCGCTACACCCGCATGCAGATCCTGCTCACCGGCTTTAACGACCGCGCCCACCTCGAACACACCCAGCTGCTGGAATACTGCCGGCAGAAGGACGCCATCAGCGCGGCGGCGTTTTTGCGCCAGCACATCCTCAATGCCGAAGAGGCACTGGAGGCGTGGTACCGCGCCCAGGCGCAGGCGCAGCAGGGCAAGCGCGGGCGCAAGCGCAAGAGCGACAGCCCGGCGGCATGATCACCGCGCTGCAAAGCGGGTTTTCTTGTTGGCGGCATCGGCTATGGTGAAGTGTTGCTGCGGCCAACGTTGGCCGCGTCACCTCGTTTCGGGAGAATCACCATGCCGCTTGCCATGTACCAGGCCGCGATACCGCCACTGCTGCGCGGGCTGGGCAATCTGTCCGCCATCCTCGACAAGGCGTTGTTGAACGCCGAGTCGCGCCATTTCGACGCCGCGGTACTGCTGCAGGCGCGGCTGGCGCCGGACATGTTTCCGTTTATCCGTCAGGTGCAGATCGTCACCGATACCGCCAAGGGCTGTGGTGCGCGGCTGGCCGGGGTGGAGATTCCCAGCTTTGCCGATACCGAAACCAGCTGCGACGAGTTGCAGCAGCGTATCGCCAGGACGGTGCTGTTCCTGCAGGGGCTGCAGCCGGCACAGTTCGACGGCAGTGAAGGCCGCGCTATCGAGCTGAAGTTTCCCAACCAGACGCTGAACTTCACCGGTCAGGACTACCTGCAATTCTTCGTGCTGCCCAACTTCTATTTTCACCTCACCACCGCCTACGCCATCCTGCGCCACAACGGCGTGCCGCTGGGCAAGGTGGATTATCTGGGCGGCGGCGGCTGAGCGGATGTTGTTCTGCTGGCTGTCCACACGCACAAAAGGCGGCCACGGCCGCCTTTTGTGTTGTCAGTGATGCCGTTCAGGACTTGAACAGCCCACCCAGCAGGCTGGCGCCTTGCGACAGCAGATCGCCGCCCTGCGGCACCTCGCCATTCGGGGTCAGGCGGTCGATCAGCGTCGGCAGGTGCTCGGCCACCTGTTGCGCCACCTGGTTGCTGTCCAGCCCCAGCTTGGCGGCCAGGCCGGCAATCTGCTCGTTGCCCAGTACCGACTGGATCTGCTCGGCGCTGATTGCCAGGTTGTCGCCAGTGCCCACCCATGACGACACGATCTCGCCCAGGCCGCCCTGCTGGAATTTCTCCACCAGGCCGGATACGCCGCCGTTGTCGTTCAGCAGTGTCTGCGCGCTCTGCAGCAGACCGCCGTTGCCTTCGCCGCCCAGCAGGCCGCCCAGTTGATCAAACAAGCTCATAGTGCACTCCTTGAGGTGGTTGCTACCTGTCCATTAAAGACGCATGGACATGACAAACATAGTATTTGTGCCGCGGTAGTGGCAATTCAAGCGCCGGGTGCGGATTAACTGCCTGTTTTCGCAACGGTTTTTTCTGGACAGCCCATGCGGCACAGCGCATACTGCCGCGCTTTGCCATTCAGGAGCCTTCCATGCCGATCAACTTCTACGATCTGAACCGTTTCGAAGCGGTGAAAGTACGCGAGAACCTGCGCAAGGCCGGCTCGCCGGACCGTTTCGGCAAGGATTCCAATGCCAAGGACGGCAAGAAGCTGGACAACCCGCTGCTGGGCAAGCTGCTGCAGCAGCATGTCGACGACAGCAAGAAATAAACGCTGGCTGCCCGCGGGCAGCATCCGGCACCACAGGCGGCCCCACGGGGCCGCTTTTGTTTTGTCGCCTGCCGGCCGGCATGTTTCTGCACGGCAAACCATTCATACTCATTAATCAACTTGGTCACATGCTTGCCGCGGGAATTGGTTAGGCTTGCATGATTCGCAATTGTGTTGGCGCAGACGATAGCAATGAACAAAAAGATCCTGATCGGTAGCGTGGTGGTGGCCGCCCTGGCCGCTGGCGTGTGGTGGCAGACGGGCCGGGCCAAACCGGCGGCCCCGGCGGCAAAACGGCCGCCGGCGGTACAGCTGGCCGCCGTGGTGGCCAACCGGCAGCCGGTGGTGTTGACCGCCAATGGCAGTGTCACCGCGCTGGAGCGGGTGGAGGTGCGGCCGCAGGCCAATGGCGTGGTGGCGCGCATGCTGGTGGCCGAAGGCAGCATGGTGCAGCCGGGGCAACTGCTGGTGCAGCTGGACGATGCCAGCGAGCAGGCGGCACTGGCCAAGGCGCGGGCGCAGCTGGCCAGCGATCAGGCACAGCTGAACAGTGCCGAGCGCGAGCTGGCGCGTGGCCGCGATCTGGTGCGGCAGAATTTCATCTCGCAAAGCGCGCTGGATACGCTGCAGGCTACCGCCGACACCCGTCGCGCCACGTTGGCCGCAGACCGGGCGCAGATCGTGGCGGCGCAGGTGGCGGTGCAGCAGAAGCAGCTGCGGGCGCAGGTGGCCGGCCGCATCGGCGCCATCAGCCTGGCGCCGGGCGCGCTGGTGACCACCGGCATGGCCGAGCCGGTGCTGACCATCACCCGCATGAACCCGGTGATGGTGAGCTTTACCCTGCCGGAGCAGCAGCTGGCCGTGGTGCGCCAGGCGCAGGCGGCGGCGCCGCTGACGGTGCAGGCGCAGGACAGCGCCGGCGGGGTGTGCCGTCGTGGCGAGTTGAGCTTTATCGACAGTGCGGTGGATAGTGCCAGCGGCAATGTGTTGCTGAAGGCGCGCTTCGACAATGCCGATGCCGCGCTGTGGCCGGGGCAGTTTGTCAACGTGCAGTTGCAGGCCGGGCAGTACCCGGGCGCGGCGGCGTTGCCGGTGGCGGGGCTGATCACCGGCCCGGATGGCCAGTTCGCCTATGCGGTGGGCGCCGATAACAAGGCGCAGGCGGTGCCGCTGCAGTTGCTGGGCATTGCCAATGAGCAGGCCATCGTGCGCGGCATCCAGCCGGGTGCCAAGGTGATTGTCAGCGGCGGCCAGAACGTGCGTCCGGGCGAAGCGGTGCAGCCGTTGCCGCCGCGCAAGCCCAAGGCGGCCAGCGCGGCCGCGGCGGCCGGTGGCAAGGAGGCGACCGCGGGGGGCAAGGGCGGGTTGCCGGCGTGCGGCGGCCATGCGGCCAACCTTAGCGGTAAGTATCAGAGCAGCGGAGCACAGTGATGACGATTTCCGAATTGTGCATCCGCCGTCCGGTAATGACGGTGCTGCTGTGCCTGTCGCTGATCGTCGGCGGCCTGCTGGCGCTGGGGCGCATCCCGATTGCCGCGCTGCCCAGCTATGAAACGCCGACCATCAACGTGTCGGCCAGCCTGTCCGGCGCCAGCCCGGAAACCATGGCCACCTCGGTGGCTACGCCGCTGGAGAAACAGTTCGCCACCATCCCCGGGGTGGCGGTGATCAGCTCCACCAGCAGCCTGGGCAGCACCTCCATCACCCTGGAGTTTGTGCCCGGGCGCGCTCTGGACGGCGCGGCGCTGGACGTGCAGGCCGCCTTGCTGCGTGCGCAGCGCAGCCTGCCGGAAGAAATGACCAGCCTGCCGTCGTACCGCAAGGTCAACCCGGCCGACGCACCGATTCTGCTGTTGGCGCTGAATTCGCCGGCACTGTCGCTGACGCAGCTGAACGACTACGCGGAAAACCTGGTGTCGCCGACGCTGTCCACCATCAACGGTGTGGCGCAGGTGCAGGTGTTCGGCCAGAAGCGCTACGTAGTGCGGGTGCAGGCCGATCCGCAAAAACTGGCGGCGCGTAACCTGACGCTGGACGAGGTGGCCACCGCGCTGCGTGCGGCCAACGGCAACACGCCGCTGGGCACGCTGGAAGGCCGCGCCCAGGTGCTGACGGTGCAGGCCGACAGCCAGTACCGCAATGCCGCCGAGTTTGCCGCGCTGGCGGTGGGCCGCAACGGCGACAAGGTGGTGCGGCTGGCCGATGTGGCGCAGGTGGAAGACAGTATCGAGAACCTGAAGACCGGCAGCTGGGTCAACGGCGAACGCTCCATCGTGCTGGCGGTGTTCCGCCAGTCCGATGCCAATACCGTGGCGGTGGTGGATGCCATCCGCGGCATGCTGCCCAAGCTCACGGCGCAGCTGCCGGGCTCGGTGCGGCTGGCGCCGCTGTCTGATCGCTCCGATGCCATCCGCGAGGCAGTGCACGACGTGAACCTGACGCTGCTGCTGACGGTGGCGCTGGTGATCATGGTGATCTTCGTGTTCCTGCAGCGGCTGGCGGCGACGGTGATTCCGGCGCTGACGCTGCCGATCTCGCTGATCGGCACCATGGGGCTGATGTATCTGCTGGGCTATTCCATCGACAATATCTCGCTGCTGGGGCTGACGCTGGCGGTGGGGCTGGTGGTGGACGATGCCATCGTGGTGCTGGAAAACATCGTGCGCTACATGGAGCAGGGCGAGAAGCCGCTGGCTGCGGCGCTGCGCGGCTCGCGCGAGGTGGGCTTCACCATCATCAGCATCTCGCTGTCGCTGGTGGCGATCTTCATCCCCATTTTCTACATGGATGGCGTCATCGGCCTGCTGTTCCACGAGTTCGCGGTGGTGGTGACGCTGGCGGTGCTGGTGTCGGCGCTGGTGTCGCTGACGCTGATTCCATTGCTGGCGTCGCGTTTTCTGCGCGCCGATCACATGCCGCACCATGCCGCCGCCGGGCACGGTCATGCCATTGCCCGCCTGTTCGAGCGCGGCTTCGATGCGCTGTTGGCGGCGTACGAGCGCACGCTGGATCTGGCGCTGTTGCATCGCCGCTTTACCCTGCTACTGGCACTGGGCACGGTGGCGGGCTCGGTGTGGCTGTTCAATGCCATTCCCAAGGGCTTTTTCCCGGTAGAGGACACCGGCCAGATCCAGGTCAACACCGAGGTGGCGCAGGACGTGTCCTACGACCGGCTGGCCGCCTTGCAGGCGCGCGCCGCCGAGATCGTGCAGCACAGTCCGCATGTGGCGGCGGTGACCTCGTCGATCAGCAGCAGCGGCGGCCGCATGTTTGTGACGCTGAAGCCGCGCGGCCAACGTGGCGCGGTGCAGCAGGTGGTGGAAGACCTGCGCAAGGATCTGCGCAAGGTGAACGGGCTGTCGGTGTTCCTCAACCCGGTGCAGAACCTGCGCCTGGGCGGGCGGCAGAGCAAGAGCCGTTACCAGTACGTGCTGCAGAGCGTGGATGCCAGCGGCCTGTATGACTGGGCCGACAAGCTGGAGCGCGGCATGCGCCAGGATGCGCTGTTCCAGGATGTCAGTAGCGACGCGCAGCGCAAGGGCCTGCAGGCGGAGCTGGTGATTGATCGCGACAAGGCGGCGCAGCTGGGGGTGGGCATGCAGAGTATCCGCACCGCGCTGTACACCGCCTTCGGCCAGCGCCAGGTGTCCACCATCTATACCTCGGCCGACAGCTACCCGGTGCTGCTGCAGCTGGACGAGGCGTTCCGCATCAACGAGTTCGACCTCACCCGGCTGTATGTGCGCGGCAGCGACAACACGCTGCTGCCGCTGTCCAGCATCGCCAGCGTGCGCCGTACGGTGGGGCCGGTGGCGGTCAGCCACCAAGGTCAGCTGCCGGCGGTGACGCTGTCGTTCAACCTGCCGGCCGGCGTGGCGCTGGGCGAGGTGGATCAGCATCTGAAGGCGATCCAGCAGGAAATCGGCCTGCCGGCCAGCGTGTTCACCAGTTACGCCGGTGACGCAGCGGCGTTTGCCGAATCGCAGAGCAGCCAGACCACACTGTTCCTGGTGGCGCTGGTGGTGATCTACGTGTTGCTGGGGGTGCTGTACGAGAGCTACATCCACCCGCTGACCATTCTCGCCGGCCTGCCATCGGCGGCGATGGGCGCGCTGGGGGCGCTGATGCTGATGGGGCAGGAGCTGACCATCATCGCCGGCATCGGCATCCTGATGCTGATCGGCATCGTCAAGAAGAACGCCATCATGATGATCGACTTTGCGCTGGTGGCGCAGCGCGAGCAGGGCATGACGCCGTACGACGCCATCCGCAGCGCCTGCCTGCTGCGGCTGCGACCGATCCTGATGACCACGCTGGCGGCGATGATGGGCGCGCTGCCGATCGCGCTGGCGCTGGGCGCCGGCGCCGAGCTGCGCCAGCCGCTGGGCGTGGCGGTGGTGGGCGGGCTGCTGTTCTCGCAGCTGGTGACGCTGTACATCACCCCAGTGCTGTACCTGTGGTTCGACGGTCTGGCGGCGCGCTGGCGCAAGCCGGCGGTGGCGAACGCGGACGCCTGACGCAAGGTTGGCCGCAACAAACGACAAGGCCCGGCAATGCCGGGCCTTGTGCTGTGTGCGAGCTACCGACTCAGGACGCGGCCGGTGGCGGCGAGTCGCTGAACTCGGCCAGCGCCCAGTCGCGGAAGGCGATCACGCTGGGCAGGGTGGCCAGCTCCTGCGGGTAGATCAGGTAGTAGGCCCAGTCGGTCACCAGCGCGATATCCGACAGCTGCACCAGCATGCCGCCGGCCAGGTCGTCGGCGATCATGCTTTCTTCTGCCAGGGTAATGCCCATGCCGCGGCTGGCGGCGACGATGGCCAGGTCCAGCGTGTCGAAGGCGTAGGCTTCCGGGTTGCCGCCGGCGCTTTCGCCGGCCAGTGCGAACCACTCGGCCCAGAACGGATCTTCGTGCGACGGGTGCAGCAGCGGGTAGTTGCGGAACTCGGCTGGCGTCGGCAGCGGCTTGCCCTGGAACAGCGCCGGCGACGCCACCGGCACGAAGCGGGCGCTGCGCAGGCGGTGGTAGATCAGTCCCGGTTCCTTGCTGATGCTGGCCTGGAACGAGATGTCGTACTCGCGGCTCTTGAAGTTGGGGTCGAAGGCGGTGACGGTGACCAGGAACACCGTCAGCTCCGGGTGCAGATTGCGGAAGCGGGTGAGCTTGGGCAGGACCCAGCGCGAGGCGATCGACGGGCTGGCCTTGACCCGCAGCTCGCGCGAGCGGCGCGAGATGGCGTCGCTGGCGGCCTCGATGCGGGCAAAGGCATCGCGCACCGCCGGCAGCAGCGCGGCACCTTCCGGTGTCAGCGCCAGGCCGCGGGCCTGGCGCACGAACAGCGGCAGGCCGTAGTGCGCTTCCAGCGTCTGGATATGGCGGCTCACGGCGCCCTGGGTAAGGTGCAGGGTTTCTCCGGCCTTGGTGAACGAGTGCTGCTCGGCAGCGACCAGGAACACGCGCAGGGCATTCAGCGGCGGCAATTTCATTGCAGACATCCCATGATTTTTTTGCATGGTAAACATGCGTAAGAATGCTTTGTCAATCTTGGGGCCGCTGCGTAAGCTTGCACGGGTCATGGTAAAAATCCTTGCTGCAATAGCACGTTAAATTTCCTGTGGCGCGGCATTGTACTGTTTTGTATCAATATTTAATACGATCAAGCAATGCAGTATGCTCATGTTTGCGGTCGTGGCAATTAAAGCGCGCATTTAACGGTATTTGTGGCATGCCTGCCGTGGCCGGACGTAGTTGGTTGTCGGTTTGTAAGCAAATGGAAAGCTTGGGCTGCTAGGCTTTGTGCTGGCGGATGCAACTTCCGCCGCCAGCAGCAGTCTGTAGCGTTGCTGTGCTGCCGCCGCAACGGCACGACAGCTGATGGCAAGGATGCAAGTTTTGCTGGTGTCTGTTCTGCTTTACGCAGATACTGGATGCCCGAATTATCGGCTGTTGCCGCCTGGCAGCAGCGATGCAGGAATGCGCGACCGCCAGGTCGCCGCAAGAACCCCTCCCGGCAACGGGGGCGCGGTAGGGTGGTGTGAAGTAGCCGAACTGTCACAGGCATGGTCTGCCTGCCGGCTGCGGCACAGTACCCGACGGTTGGCAGCTTGCTGCCAGCTGGCTGTAAATCCTGATTATCAGGGTTTTGCTCTGTCCCACGGTGACCCGCCGGCTGTGTCCGGCGGGGTTTTTTTTGCCCGTGCGGCCAACGTTTGCTGCGTTACAGCTCTGCCCACTGCCGCAGCAGGTTGTGGTAGGTGGCGGTCAGCGTCACCAGTTCCTGGCAATTTCCCACCTTTTCCCGCAGGCTGATGATGGCCATGTCCATGTCGAACAGCATGGCGCGTTGTGCATCGTCGCGCACCATGCTTTGCGTCCACATGAACGAGGCCAGTCGTGCGCCGCTGTGTACCGGCTCGACGCGGTGCAGGCTGGTGGACGGGTAGACGATCAGGTCGCCGGCCGGCAGCTTGACGCGGTGGCTGCCATAGGTGTCTTCCACCACCAGTTCGCCACCTTCGTATTCATGCGGTTCGCTGAAGAACAGCGTGCTGGACACGTCGGTACGCAGGTACTGGCCGGACAGCGGATCGCTGCGCACCGCGTTGTCGACGTGGTTGCCGTAGGTCATGCCGCTCTGGTAGCAGTTGAACATCGGCGTCATCACCACTTTGGGCAGTGCCGCCGACATGAACAGCGGCTGGCGTGCCAGCGCGCGCTGTACCAGCGCGGCCAGCTCGCGGGCGGTGTCGCCGGTGGCCGGCAATTGCAGGTTGTGCTTGACGTCGATGGCCTGGTGGCCGGCGGTGGCACGGCCATCCTGCCAGTCGGCATTGGCCAGCAGCATGCGGGCATGGGCCAGTTCTTCGCGGGTGAGTACTTCGGGGATGTGCAGCAGCATGGGGATTCCTGATCAAAACGGGTTGGCAGACGCGCAAGATGGGGTGGTGCATCCTGCCAGCGTTTTGGCGATGGCGCTGCCATCATCGCCAAAACGCCCTTGCGGCCAACCTTGGGGGCTACCCTGGTTGGCCGCAAGGCACGCTGCTTAGTACTTGTAGCCGACGGTGAGCTGATACTCACGTGGCGCGGCTGCGGAGGCATGACCGCTGTAGGCGGCGTCGTAGTACTTCACGTTGGTGAGGTTGTTGATGTTGAGCTTGATGCTGTACTTGCGTGCTTCGTAGGCCAGCATGGCGTCGTAGCGCACATAGGCCGGCAGGTAGTTGGTCTTGGACTGGTCGGTGCTGCCGTCGGCGGCGAAGCGCTTGGCGGCGTAGTAGGCACCGACACCGGCACGAATGTTCTCGTCTACCTTATAGGTGGCCCACAGGTTGGCGGTACGTTTCGGCGTGTACTTCGGCACGGCACCGGTGTTGACGCTGGTTTCGGTGTTGGTGGTGGAGTTCCAGCCCTTGTCGATCTTCGGGTCCATCAGCGCGGCGCCGGCGAAGAGTTCCCAGCGCTCGCTCAGGCGACCGGCGGCTTCCACTTCGATACCGTTGGTGTGGCGCTTGGCGTACAGGATGCTGATGTCTGGTGACAGCGCGTCGGTGTTGCGCTCGTACAGCTTCACGGTGCGGAAGATGGCAGCGCGCAGGGTGGCGTCGCCATCGGCCAGATCCCACTTGGCGCCCAGCTCGTAGTGGTTGTTGCGCTCGGCCTTGAGCTTGTCGGTGCCGGTGCCGCTGTTGACGTCGAACTGGTACGCCTCGCCGGACGGGTTCAGCAGGCTGCTGTAGCCCAGGTAGTAGCTGGACGCGTTGGTCGGTTGCCAGATCAGGCCGGTACGGTAGCTCAGGCCTTTGTCGTCACGAGTGTTGGTGCGGCTGACGCTGCCGTTGCTGTAGCTCTTGTAGTTACCTTCCAGCGTGTCCATGCGCACGCCGCCCATCACTTTCCAGTTGGCGCCCAGTTCCACGGTGTCGGTCAGGTACGCCGCCAGGTTGCGGGTGACATAGCTGTTGGACGGCGATTCGCTGTAGCTGCCGGTGTAGCTGATGCTGCTCGGGTCGCCGACGGTGGTGGTCAGGCCGGTGATGCTGCTGTTGGCGGTGATGGTAAATGCATTCTGGGTTTCGCGTACGAACTCCACACCGGCCAGCAGGTTGTGGCGCAGGTCGCCGGTGGCGAATTTGCCGGTGTAGTCGGTGGTCAGCGCCTGTACTTCGTTCATCGAGCCGCGGTTCTTGCCGGAGTAGCGTAGCAGGGTGTCGTCGGTGACGGCGGTGCCGGCGCTGATGCCGCTGGTATTGGTGCTGTTGCGCAGCTGCGGCTGGCTGGTGACCAGCCAGCGGTCATAGCGCGCCACGCGCAGCTGGCTGCTGATTTCGTTGTTGGCATCCAGCTTGTGGGTGACGCGTGCGGTGCTGATATCGCTGGTGATGTCTTCGCTGCTCATGCCCTGCAGGCCGTAGAAGCGGTCCAGCGGCACGTCGATCGGGCGGTTGGTGTTCGGGTCGTACGGTACGCCCAGCATCGGGGTGTTGTTTTCCTTCAGCCGCATGTGCGACAGCACCACGGTGGTGGGCTCGCCCAGGCCGAAGGCGATGGACGGGGCGATGCCGAAGCGCTCCGCTTCGCTGATGTTGTTCGGGCTGCCATCGTTGACCGCCATCATGTTCAGGCGGATGGCGCTGGTGTCGGACAGGGCCTGGTTGACGTCGGTGGTGGTGCGGTAGAAATCGTTGCTGCCCACGGTACCGGTGACTTCCACCTGCTCGCCGGCAAACGGCGTCTTGCTGACCTGGTTCAGCACGCCACCGGTGGAGCCGCGGCCGAACAGCATGGAGCTGGCGCCTTTCAGCACTTCGATCTTCTCGTCGTTGAACGGGTCGCGGTTGTACTGCGCCACATCGCGCTGGCCATCGCGGTAGGTGTCGGCAAACATGGCAAAGCCGCGCAGGTAGACCTGGTCGCCGCTGCGGCCGCCTTCGCCGGCGGCAAAGCTGATGCCGGATACGTTCTTCAGCACGTCCTTCAGGTTGACGTCGCCCTGATCTTCCATCAGCTGGCGGGTGATCACCGATACCGCCTGCGGTACATCCTTCAGCGCCTGCTTCTGCTTGCCCAGCGTGGTGGTGCCGGCCTGGTAGCTGCCGCGCTTGGGTTGTTCACCAGTCACCACCACGGTTTCCAGCGTGGTGCTGGTGTCGGTACTGGCGGTGGTGGTGGCGTCGGCGGCAATGGCCAGGCCCGGGGCCAGGCTGGCGGCGAGCATGCTGGCGAGCATGGTGTGCGGCAGGCGCTTGGGGGCGCTCTGGGTGGCAACGATGGAAGCGGTCTTTTTCATATGTCTAATGTGTAATGTGTCGTTGTGCGTAAAAAACGGGCAAAAGTCTCCCCCAGCGGCCAACCTGGGGTGGCCGCAGCGTGGGGAAAAGGCGTCGGGGATTACTGCGCTTCGGTGACGAAGCCGATGCGGTTGATGCCGCTGCTTTGCGCCGCGGCCAGGGTGGTGGCCACCACCTCGTAGCGCACTGCCTTGTCGGCGCGCAGATGCAGTTCCACCGCGGCGTTGGCGGCGGCCGCTTCGGCAAAGCGGCTCTTCAGCCGGCCCGGCTCGATCGGCAGATCGTTCCAGTACAGCTTGCCATCGGCATTGATGGCCAGGCGGATCGCCTCCGGCTTCTCTTCATGCTGCGCGGCACTGGCTTGCGGCAGGTTCACCTGCACCGCATTGGTCAGCAGCGGCGCGGTGATGATGAACACCACCAGCAGCACCAGCATCACGTCCACCAGCGGCGTGGTGTTGATTTCGGACATCGGCGCATCGGCACCCTTGTCAAAACTACCGAATGCCATCGTTGCCTCCGTGGGTCAGCAGGTGGGCATGCAGGTCATGGGTGAAGTGGTCCATTTCCTGGTTGATTACCCGGTTCAGACGGGTGAAGGTGTTGTAGGCCAGTACCGCCGGGATCGCTGCGGCCAACCCTGCCGCGGTGGCGATCAGCGCCTCGCCGATCGGGCCGGACACGGTGGCGATCGATACCTGGCCCTGGGCGCCGATGTTCACCAGCGCGTGGTAGATGCCCCACACGGTGCCGAACAGGCCGATGAACGGCGCGGTTGAGCCGATGGTGGCCAGCAGTGTCATGCCGCCCTCCAGCTTTTGCTGTTCCTGCGACAGGCGCTTGCGCAGCGCGCGGGTCAGGTAGTCATCCAGCGAGCACGCCTGGCCCAGTGCGCTGCTGCTGTGTTGCTGGTACTGGCGCAGGGCTGCCAGGCCGTCGCGCAGCAGTGCCGATACCGGGGCCGGCGTGGCGATCAATTCACCTTCCGCCTGCTTCCAGCTGTCGGCTGCCCACAGCCGGCTTTCGGATTGCCGATTCAGGCGCAGGGTGCGCCACGCACGCCAGCCGCGCAGCACGATGAAGTACCAGGTCAGGACCGACATCAGGATCAGGCTCAGGAAAACCGACACCAGAATGGCGTCGCCCTGTTCGAAGGTGTGCATCAGATTCATGTTCAGGCTTTGGTCTTGTTTGGAAGGACGAATTTGATCGGGGCGGTAAAGGTGTCGTCGACAGGCTCATCGCCGCGCATGGCCGGGGTGTAGCGCCAACCCGCCGCCGCACGGCGCGCGGAGGCGTCAAGGCGCGGGAAGCCGCTGGACTTGGCCACGCTGACGGTAGTCGCGCGGCCTTTGGTGTTTACGGCAATGCGCAGGTACACGGTGCCTTCTTCACCCAGCTCCAGCGACAGCGGCGGATATTCCGGCTTCGGGTTGTTCAGATAGCCGCCCTTCTCATATGAAGGTGGCGTGATGACTACTTTTTCCGCGGCGACGGCATGCTCAACGTTGGCCGCACTATTCGTTGCTACCGCCACCGCCGTACTGGTGCTGGAGGGTGTCGGAGCTGGCTGGTTTTGTGTCTGTACACTGGGCGCATTGCTCGCCAACTGGCGCGGCACGCTGGGGGTGACTGCCTGCTTGACGGGCGAGGGCTGTGGTTGGAGTCGCTTGGGCACCATGGGCGTGACGCGCTTCTGCACCGCAGCCGGCGTTGGTTGCGGTGCTTCGTTGATGCTTACCATCTCGATGGGTAGCAGTGCCGGGGGCGTGATTGGAGTGGCGTGGCTGGGCGTCAACATAAGCAAGCCCAGGTGCGCCGCACCGATCACAGTCAGGGCGCCATAGTGGAAAGCACGGTGTTCCATAAAGTATTTGCTGGTAGTTATAAGAACCATTCGCATTTATATTATTGTTATCTTCGATTCATTGTCAAAACATTCGCCATACAATCCGGCAAAAAACACGCAAATCTGGAGAGAAGACGTATTGCCTGGGTGCGCTGTGAGTGGTGCTCATTGCTGGAGCAGGTGGTGTTTGCTAATTATTTGTGGTTTTGTGTCGTTACAGATCAACGACTTGTCGACTTTGTCGGGTTTTCTGCGTTGCCAGGTG
>CAMLGD010000022.1 GCA_946479405.1 uncultured Vogesella sp. | reverse complement strand
AGCCGCAGGCCGGCGGCCTCGGCGGCGCGCACCTTGTCGTTGTAGCCGGCGATGTTGCGCACGCCGAGGTGGCTCATCAGCCGGTAGCGTTTTTCCATCTCGCCCACGCACCAGTTCAGCGCGTTGGCCGCCAGCTTCATGTCGGTCACCACCGGTGCCAGCAGGTGCGGGATGTCGTTGTACACCGACAGCTCCAGCATCTTGGGGTCGATCATGATGAAGCGCACTTCATCCGGCGTGGCCTTGTACAGCATCGACAGGATCATGGCGTTGACGCCGACCGACTTGCCGGAGCCGGTGGTGCCGGCGACCAGCAGGTGCGGCGCCTTGGCCAGATCGGTGACTACCGGCGCACCGGTGATGTCGTGACCCAGTGCCAGCGTGAGCTTGGAGGCAGAGTGGGTGAACACGTCGGCGCCGAAGATCTCCGACAGGCGGATCATCTGCCGCTGCGGGTTGGGCAGCTCCAGCCCCATGCAGGTCTTGCCGGGGATGGTTTCCACCACGCGGATCGACGCCAGACCTAGCGCCCGCGACAAATCCTTGCTCAGGTTCACCACCTGGCTGCCGCGCACGCCCACTGCCGGTTCCACCTCGTAGCGGGTGATCACTGGGCCGGCGTAGGCATCCACCACCGCCACCTTTACCTTGAACTCGGCGCACTTTTCCTCGATCAGGATGCCGCGTTCGATCAGGTAATCCTCGCTCTGCACCGCCTTGTTGCTTTCCGGCGGGCGCAGCAGCTCCAGCGACGGCAGCGTCACGTCGCCATACACCACCGGGATGTGGCGCGGCGGCGGCACCAGCGGCAGCTGCTGCGGCGGCAATTGCCAGGGGCTTGCGGCCAACGTGGCGTCATCGCCGTCATCCTCGTCCGCGTCGCGGCTGTCGATGTCGCCGTCGTCGGCATCGATCTGGCCGTCCGCATCCAGCACCTGCCATACCAGTGCCGGTTTGGGCGCTGGCAGTTTGGCCGCAGGGTCGGCCGGGGCCGGGGCACTGTCCTCGGCGTCAGCCAGCAGATGCCAGACGATATCGCTGTCATCCGGCGACGCTGACGGCACCGGCTGGGTGGACGGCGTGGCGCTGTCCGGCTCGTCCCATGGCGCCGACCACGATGGCGTAGCGGCTGGTCGGCTGTCGGCGGGCGCTGCTGGCGGGATGGTTACCGGCGGCAGTGCCTGCTCGGCGCTGGGTAGTGGCACGGAGGTGTCGATGGTCGCCGCGGTCTCTGACTCGACATCGACAGCAGCTGGCGGCGCGACGCTGGCGGCCGGCTGCGGGTTGAGGCCGAGCGCCGGGCTGGCGGTCCAGCTGCTGTTGCGCCGACTTTGCCACGCCGATGGCGCAGCCTGTGGCTGGCTGAGCGTGCTGGCCGGCATGGCGACGGCCGGGCTGACGACAGGCATGGCTGCCGGCGTGTGCGGGATACTGGCGGCGGTCACGCTGCTTGCGGTTACCGCGACGGGTACTTCTGTGCTCGCCACGGCGCTGGCGGCCAACGGTGGCGCAGACGGCTGCTCGTCCTCGTACTCACCTGCGTCTCCGTCCGCTAGCTGCGGCCAGTCGCTGGCGCTGGTGGCCGCCTCTGCGGCAGGCGCGGTGTGTGGCCAGGCGGGCGCTGTGCTGGGCGGCTGTGTGTCCGCCGCTGCTGGCGCCTCGGCCGGTGCTAGCGGCGCGGCCGCAGCGAGGCTGGCCGGTTGCTGGCTGCTGCCGCTGAAGCGCGATTGCGGGCCGAATAGCGCGGCGGCGGCGCGTTCGCGCTCGTCCAGCGGCAGCGGCGCGGTGAAGCTGGGGGCCGGATCCGGCGGGTAGTACGGCTCGCTGCTGTACACCGGCTTGCTGGTCGCGGCGGCTGGTGCCGGCTTGGCGGCGGGGCTGTGATACGGCTTGCCGTGCAGTTGCTGCAGGCTGGCACGCACTTCTTCCGGGTCGATCAGCGGCAGGTCGCGCGCCGGCTTGGCTTGCGGCGGCTGCGGTTGGCCACGTTGGCCGCGTCGCTTCAGGTCGCGCTGCAGGTTGTGCTGCACTTCTTCCAGCCCGATCACCGGCAGCGGTGCGGCTGGCGGCGGGGTGGCGCTGTGCTTGTAGCGCGGCAGCTGGCTGGGCAGCTCGCGGATGATTTCCGGCTGCGGCGGTGGCGGCGCCAGCGGTTTGGGCTGCCGTGGCGGCAGGGTGATGATTTCCGGCGCCGGCTCTGCTGGGGCGGGTTCGCTGGCGGCCGGGGGGGGATCTGGCAGCTCGCTAAGCAGATTGCGACGGGGTTTGGCGGTCGGGCTGGCGGCGGGGACGGGGTCGGCGGCAGCTTGCGGTGCCGGCTGGTCCACGCCGTCGCCCTCTTCCATGCTCAGGGTGTCGCGCACACGTTGTCCTAGCGTGTGCAGCAGTTTGAACAGCTCCATGCCTGTGTTCGCTTCCGGGAGCGGGCAGCCGTGGTGCGGGCTGCCCGACGCTGGTTTCTGGGTTGGCCGTCGCCGGCGGCGCCTGCTGTGGGGCAGCGGCGCAGGTGCCGTGGGCCGGATGACAGACCGCGTTTAGCGAATCTTGTTCCAGCCGGCGACGGCCTCTTTCTTGTTGTCGGCCTGCGGACCGATGGCGCTGCAATTGCCTTGTCCGGCATAGCGCGTGCACTGCACCCAGAAGCGCCGCGAGCCGGCTTTGACCAGCTCGGCGGGGGCGCCGCATTTGTAACAGGGTTTCGGGCTGGCGCTGGTGTCGCTCATGGCGGCTCTCCTGGATGACAAGGGACAGATGATACCGCAAAGGGGTGGCCGGGTTTGAGCCGCCGCCGCGCTTTTGGCTACACTGCAGCATGACTTTTGCTGATAGCGGGGCAACGATGCAGGCACATGGCGATTACCGCATTCACACGGCCGGCCGCGTGCTGTGGATCGTGGTATCCGGCGGCATCAATTACCAGTTTGCCTGCAACTATCGCGATGCGGTGCGCGCGGCGGCGCTGGCGTTGGGGCCGGGGCCGTGGCTGCGGGTCAACGATATCCGTGACTGGCAGCTGGGCGGGCCGGAGGTGATCGCGCCGCTGCAGGAGTTGATGCAGTGGTGCGAGACGCACGAGCTGGCGCACAGCATCAATATCGTGTCGATGGTCAATCTGCAAAAGCACATGCTGGACCAGATGATGGCCGGGGTGGCGCGCGGCTCGCAGCGCCATCTCACCCACGGCGTGGACGATACCTGCCAGCTATTGCAGCAACTGGCGCCGGGGCTGGATCTCGTCCCGTTGCTGGCGGCAACCTACCCGGCGCGCTGAGTGCCCACCCTGCTCTGCAATTCGATGCCGGCCGCCACGTTGGCCGCAGCGCGGCGTGGTGTCAGCCGATGGTGCCGTCGCCCTGTTCGCGCGCCAGCAGCCACAGCCGCAGGTCGAATTCCAGCTGGTGGTAGTGCGGCTCCATGTGGTTGCACAGCTGGTAGAACGCCTTGTCGTGGTCTTTCACTTTCAGGTGCGCCAGCTCGTGCACCACGATCATGCGCAACAGCTGCGGCGGGGTGTCGCGAAACAGCGTGGCGATGCGGATCTCGTTCTTGCTCTTGAGCTTGCCGCCCTGCACCCGCGACACGAAGGCATTGCTGCCCAGGGTGCCTTTCACCGGATGCAGGTTGTTGTCGTACTGCACCCGCGCCAGCGCGGCGGTGTTCTTCAGGTAGCGTTGTTTGAGTTCGCTGACATAGTCGTACAGCGCGCGGTCGGTCTGGATGCTGTGGCGTTCCGGGTAGCGCTGGGCCAGCCAGCTGCCCAGCTGGCCGCTGTCCAGCAGGGTGGCGACTTGTTGCAGCAGCGGCTCCGGGTAGCCGTTGAGGTATTTGATCTGGAGCATGGCCGCATTGTAACGCGCCGCGCTGCGGCCAACGTGGCTGGCTATTCGTCGGCTTGCAGGCAGCGGTTGCGCCCGGCCAGCTTGGCGGCGTACAGCGCCTGGTCGGCGCGCGCCAGCAGGGTGTCGATATTGTCCTGTGGCGACAGCATGCCGGCCACGCCGATGCTGACGGTGAGCTGGATCATGCGCTCGTGCCAGCTCAGCTCCAGATTGGCGATGGCATCGCGCAGGCGGTTGGCCAGCTGCAGCGCGCGCTCGCCGTCTTCCTGCGGCAGCAGGATGCAGAACTCCTCGCCGCCCCAGCGTGCCACCTGGTCGGTATCGCGCAGCTGCTGGCGCAGCAGCTGGGCAATTTCGCACAGCACGTAGTCGCCGGCGGCGTGGCCCAGGCCATCGTTGATCAGCTTGAAGTGGTCCAGGTCCAGCATCAGCACGCTGAAGCTGGTCTGGTAGCGCTGCAGCAGCTGCAGCGCGCCCTGGCAGCGCTCCAGGAAGGCGCGGCGATTGGCCAGCCCGGTCAGCGGGTCGATGCTGGCCTGACGCGCCAGCTCGGCCTCGGCGGCGTGCCGCGCCAGCTCCAGATCGCGCACGTGCAGCAGCGAACCGATGGTGTCGGCCAGGGTGGACAGCTGCGCCACCAGCTCCGGCTCGTAGCCGCCGGGGCGGTCGGCCAGCACCATCAGGCCCTTGACCGTACCGTGGCAGAAGCAGGGAATCGCCAGCAGCGAGGTCAGCTGTGCCAGCCGGGTGTCGTCCTCGGCAAACAGCCGCGGCTGGTTGATCACCAGCGGGTCGCCTTCGCTCAGCGCCGAGGCCAGGATGTGGTCGAAGCCGTACAGCCGGTAGCTGCCGTCGTGCTTTTGCAGCAGCGGCAGCAGCCAGGCCATGGCGATGGGGTCGTTCTGCGCCAGTCCCAGGATGTCCAGGTACAGGTTGCCGTCGTGGTCCAGCTGACAGCTGGCGATGAAGCCCAGCTTGCTGTGGCTGCTTTCCAGCAGCGGCGCCAGGATGGTCTGGCTGGCGGGCTCCATATTGCGGTCCAGCAGAAAACCGGCCTGTGCCTGGTTGACGCTCACCAGCCGTTCGCATTGCTGGGCGATGGCCAGTTGCGTCATGCGCGTGCGCAGCAGCTCGCACACGGTATCGGCCAGCAGTTGCAGCTGTTGCTGTTCGCTGGCGCCGAACGGCCGTGGCTGGCGATCGTTGATGCACAGCGTGCCGATGGTGTGGGCGCCATCCAGCCGCAGCGGCGCGCCGGCGTAAAAGCGCAGCCCAAGCTCGGTGACCAGCGGGTTATCGGCAAAGCGGGGGTCCAGCAGCGTGTCTTCCACCACCAGCATGCTGCCGCTGGCCACCACGTGGCCGCACAGCGACACGTCGCGCGGCGTCTCGCGCAGCGCCATGCCGTAGCGCGCCTTGAACCACTGCCGGTCGTGATCCACCAGACTCAACAACGCGGTGGGCGTGTTGAAGATGGCGGCGGCCAGGCTGACGATGCGATCCAGCTCCGGCTCCGGTGGCGTATCCAGCAGCGCGGTACGCTGCAACAGGGCGAGTCTGGCCTGCTCGCCGGCAGGTGTGGGGGGAGCTTGCATGGGCTTTCTCCGGGTACCAGTCTTCAGTGTAGGAAACCCGTGGCCAATCATGAAGTTGACTGTGCCCTGGCCCGCGTCCGAGCACAGTGCCGGCGCGGTGATGGCCACGCCGCCACCGCGCTGCGGGCATGAAAAATGCCGCTCACCCGGCGAAGTGAACGGCATTGCTAGCAGGCTGGCGCATGCGGCCAAGCTGCGCGGCAGGGCGGTGTCAGACGTGCAGCAGCACCATCTTCAGCGGCGGCTGGCCATCAAAGCTGGGGAAGTCGTCTTCCGGGGCGATCCATTCCGCCTCGCGTACCGGGCGGCCGGCTTTCTCGGCACTGCGCTTGAGCTGCGCCAGCCAGGCTTCGCGGTCCACCTGTGCCACGTTGTTGCAGCAGATCAGCACGCCGCCGGGCGCGGTGGCCAGCAGCGCCGGCTTGAACAGCGCCGGGTAGTCGTTGATCAGGTCCACCACGCCGAACGGGCTCTTGGCGTAGCGCGGCGGATCGAGGAACACCACATCGAACTGGCGTGCCTCCAGCTCCGGGAACGGCGGCATTTTCTTGCCGCGTACCATCTTCGGCTGGCCGATGCCGGACAGCTGGCGCAGCGCGGCAAAGCAGTCGCTCTGCACGCAGCGCGGACGGGTGGCCAGCGCGTTGAGCTTGGCGTTGGCGCGCGCCACCTGCAGGCTGGATTCGGCGAAGTCCACGTTCATCACGAAGCTGGCACCGGCCTTGGCCGCGGCCACGCCCACGCCGCCGGTGTAGGCGAACAGGTTGAGCACGCTCTTGCCGGCGGCCAGCTGCATCACGCGGCGACGACCGGCGCGCAGGTCGAGGAACAGCCACGGGTCCTGGCCCTGGTGGCGCGCCTGGAAGTGATAGTTCACCCCCATTTCGCTGATGGTGCGCGGCAGCTGCGCCTGTTCCAGTTCTTCCGGCGGCAGGCGGTTGCCGATGCGCGAATTGGCACCGCTGCGGTCGTTGTATACCGGCAGCAGGCCCAGCGGCGCGTAGTGCGCCACAATCGCCGCGTACTCGTCGTCGGACAGCGGGGTGTGGAAGGTCTGCATCAGCAGCACATCGCCGTAGCGGTCGATGGTCAGGCCCGGACGGCCTTCGGCGCTGCCGTGAAACAGGCGGTAGGCGGTGGTTTTTTCTTCCGCCAGGCGGGCGATCAGGTCGGCACGATGGCTATCGGCGGCCTGCAGCAATTCGGTCAGGGTGGGCATGGCTTCTTTCTGGAAAAAGGGCGGCCGGTAGCACAGGCTCCGGCCGGATGGCGGCATTGTACGCGTTTGCCTGCCGCCCTGCCGGCTATGCTGTAAGAATCCACCGCCGGCAGCGACGGATGTGCAGTGCGGCCAACCTGTGGAGAAGCGGATGAACTATGCGGCGGAATTGCTCAAATCCTTGTACACCATGGCGATGATGGTGGAGGCGCGCGACGCCTACACCGGCGGCCACCTGTGGCGGGTATCGCAGTTTGCCCGCCTGCTGGCGCAGGCACTGCACCTGCCGCCGACGGACGTGGCGCGCATCGAGCTGGGCGGCTTTCTGCACGACCTGGGCAAGGTGGGGGTGCCGGATGCGATCCTGAACAAGTGCGAACGCCTGAGCGACGAGGAATACGCCATCATCAAGAGTCACCCGCGGGTGGGGGCAGACCTGCTGGCCGGCCACCCGCTGTCCAGCCTGGCGTACGAGGCGGTGTTCATGCACCACGAAACGCCGGACGGCCGCGGTTACCCACAGGGGCTGGCCGGCGAGGCCATACCGCTGGCGGCGCGCATTGTCGGGGTGGCCGATGCCTTCGACGCCATGACCAGCAGTCGTCCCTACCGCGCCGGCATGCCGGCCGCGCGCGCCTTGCAGATCATCGAAGACCATCTGGACAGCCAGTTCGACAGCCAGGTTGGCCGCAGCTTGCTGGCACTGGGCGCCGCCGGCCGGCTGGCGCACATCATCGGCCACAGCGAGGCGGGTATACCGATGCAACGCTGTCTGCAGTGCGGCCCCATCATCGCGCTGCCGCGTCGCAGCGGCGATGGCGTCACCGTGTACTGTCCGGCGTGTGCCAGCGGCTACCGGGTGGCGCGCCAGCAGCACAGCATTACGCTGACACCCAGCGGCAGCCGCGACCCGGTGGCGGCGCGGCAGCCGGTGCCGGATGCCGAGCTGATCAACGAGCTGGTGGCCGCGGTATATCACGCGCTGCCGGCACCGCGCCGTGGCTGGCTGCACCGGTTGTGGCGCTGAGGCGGCCAAGCTTGGCCGCGGTGGCGCCGGCGGTGCCGGCCTGTTGCGTACGGTTGCAGTCCAGCCAGAACGGCCGCTTCAGAACAGCACCAGCAGCAGGGCGATGGCGGCCGGCAGCGCCTGTACAAACAGGATCTTGCGGCTGGCGGTGACGGCGCCGAACACGCCGGCCAGCAGCACGCAGCCGAGGAAGAACGGCGCGATGCCGGCCGGGCTGCCCGGCAGCAGGCTCCACAGCAGGCCGGCGGCCAGGAAGCCGTTGTACAGCCCCTGGTTGGCGGCCAGCACCCGGCTGTCGGCGGCGAACTGCGGCGTCAGGCCGAAGGCGCGGCGCCCGGCCGGGTGCGTCCACAGCAGCATTTCCAGCACCAGGATGTAGACGTGGATCAGCGCCACCACAGCGATGGCGATCATGGCTGCAACAGTCATGGCGTGGCTCCGGCGTGCTTACTTGTAAGTCGGCTGCGGCAGCAGGGTGAAATCGGCGCTGTGGCTGAGCTCGGCCAGCAGCGGCTGCAGCGCGGCCGGCGGCGGGATCAGCTTGCGCGCGGCCAGGTCCATCCAGGCGCCGGTGACTTCGTGGATGGCCGCCAGCTGGCCGTCCGGCTTGTACAGCTCGTGACGGAAGGTCCAGCGGCCGTTGTCCGGACTGGCGGCGGCCAGGCTCAGGCGGATGTCGATGCGCTCGCCGAGGTGGATTTCGCGGCGATATTCGGTACTCTCGCGGAACAGCACCGGGCCGAAACCCAGCGTCTGGAACTGCTGCGGGCCGAAGCCGGCCGCCTGCAGCCATTCGATGCGGCTGTGCGCGCACAGGTCGGCATAGGCGCTGTGGCGCAGGTGTCGGTTGGCGTCGATGTCCGCCCAGCGGATTTCCACCATTTTGTGGAACACGGTCATAATCGTGTGCTTTCAAAAAAGTACGATCGTGCTATTTTGCACGTAAACCACGGCAAGGCAAGCAGCAATGAATAAAAAAGCGGTCACCCGGGACGCCATCCTGCAACAGGCGCTGGCGCTGGCCAGCAGCAGCGGCATTGCCGCGCTCACCATCGGCGAGCTGGCCAGCGCCAGCGGCATGTCGAAAAGCGGCTTGTTTGCCCACTTCGGCAGCAAGGAGGCGTTGCAGCTGGCGGTGGTGGAGGCGGCGCAGGCGCAGTTTGTGGAGGAAACGCTCAAGCCGGTACTGGCGCTGCCGCGCGGCCTGCCGCGGCTGCAGGCGCTGTTCGATGCCTGGCTGGGGCGGCTGGAAGGCGGCCGTTATCCCGGCGGCTGTCCGGTGTTGGCCGCATGCTACGAGTTCGACGATCAGCCGGGCGTGGTGCGCGATGCGCTGCTGGCCGGGCAGGCGCGGCTGCGCGACACGCTGCAGCGCATGCTGCAGGACGCCTGTGACAACGGCGAGCTGCCGGCGGGCAGCGATGCGGCGCTGCTGGCCTTCATGCTGTTCGGGCTGGTGCAGAGCGCGCATCACGACCGCCAGCTGCTGGGGCGCGGCGATGCAGAACAGCTGGCGCGGCGTGGCTTTGCGCTGTTGACGGCGCAGGGTGCCCGCCCAAACTGATGGCCTGACCCGACAGCATTGCCCATGGTGCGGGCGCCAGCGCGGGGCAAACGCGGTTACGGCACCAGACTGTTGCTGTCGGCAAACGACTGCCGCGCCCGGGCGGCATCGACCTTGTCCTGCATCGCTGCCACGATGGCGGCAATGCGCCCTTCCCGCTGCATCTCGCGCAACACCTGGCTCAGCTTCGGCAGCAGTGCCCGGTGCCGCTGGTGCAGGTAGTGGTACAGCGGCGTGACGGCCAGCGGCATGCTGCTCTGCCGCAGCGGGCCGGCCTGCATCGCATCGATGTCCAGCCACGCCATCTGGCTGAGGATGGCGACATCGCAGCGGCCGGCACGCAGCAGCTGCACCGTATGCGGCACGGTATCGCTAAAGACGCGGTCCAGGCCCTCGGTTTTCTCCAGCAGGAGCTTGATGCCAAAAAGCACGCACAGCCGGTAGGGCCGCAGGTCGTCCCAGCTGTTCAGCGCCAGAGTGCGGCCGGTGGTAAAGGCATAGCTTTCCACCTGCAGCAGCACGACCGGCACCGGCAGCAACTGCGGGTAGCGTTTTTCGATGCCGGCCGCGCGCACGGTGTCGGCATCGGTCTGCCCTTGCGCGGCGCTGCTCAGTGCGCGCTCGGTGGGCAGCAGCACCGCCTGCGGGTCGTAGCCCAGCCGGCGGTAGGCTTCGCTGACGATGCTGAAGGCGGTGGCGGAGATCGGGTCATCCGGCTGCAGCGACAGATGGATGACCTGCGCGCCATGTGTCAGCAACGGCAGCAGCAGCCAGACCAGCAGCGCGCAACGGGTCAACATCATGGGGCCTCTGGACGGCACATCGGTCACTTCAGGCTAGTGCCTGCCATGCCCGACGGCCAAGGCGATTTAACCGCGCTCGCCGTTGCCGTACAGCCGTTGCGGGGTGACGGTGACGCTGCCCTGCTCGCTGCTGAACCACAGCGCGCCGTCCTGGATGGTGGCGGTGAGCTGCATATTGCGCTGGCACAGCGTGGCCAGCTCGGCCAGCGTGTCCGGCGACACGCTCATGATGTTGAGATGGTCGAAACGGCTGGCCTTGCCGGCCATGCCTTCCCACCAGATATCGGCGGCGCGGCCACCATAGCTGTAGATCCACACCGCCTCGGCACGGCCGCAGACCTGGCGCAGGCGCTTTTCGTCCGGCTCGCCCAGCTCGATCCACTGCTCCACTTCGTCGCCGTAGTTCTTGCGCCACAGGTCCGGCTCGTCGTCGGCGCTGATGCCCTTGCTGAAGTGCAGCCGCTCGTCGGCATGCAGGGCGAATACCGCGAGGCGCAGCATCAGGCGCTCGATGGTTTCCGACGGGTGCTGCGCCAGGGTCAGGTTGTGGCTGGCATAGTAGCCGCGGTCCATGTCGGAAATGGCGAGGTCGGCTTTGTAAATGGTGGCTTTCAGGGCCATGGCGGGCTTTCGGCTAAGGCTGGGAAGGCCGGCAGTATAGACCCCCGGCCCGCTGGCGGCACCTTCGCCGTGTCAGCCGCCGCTTGCGGCCAACATGCGGGCGGCCAGCTGCCGCTGCCCGGCGTCACCGGCCTGCAAGGTGGCAATCACCGCGGCAATGTCTTGCGGCGCGCGGTTCTGGCTGAGCTTTTCCTTTACCTCCCAGCGGCTGACCCGCAGGCGGAAGCCGACGATACCGCGCTGCATCGCCGCCAGCGCGGTGGCCGGCAGCTGCGCCGGCGTCCAGCCGTCGGCACCTTCAAAGCGCGCGGCCAGCTGCGTCAGCAGCGCGGTCAGCTCGTCGCCGCTCACCGCCTCGGCCTGGCCGTGGGCATGGGCGACGCGGTAGTTCCAGGTCGGCACCATGCTGGGGCTGACATACCAGCGCGGCGAGATGTAGTCGTGCTCGCCGTGGAAGATGGCGACGCTGGGCGTTTGCAGCAGCGCCGCGCTATGGCCGTTGGCGGCGGCAAGGTGGCCGAGCAGGCAGTCCGGCTCGGACGGGTCCGGCAGCAGCAGCAGGTGGCTGAGCCATGGCGTGTCCTGCTGCTGGGTGATCAGGGTGGCAAACGGAAACTCTGCCGCCAGGGTGCGGCCAACGTTGGCCGCAGCGGTAAAGGACGGTGGCTGGTAGAACGGCATGTGTGGCTCCGGGCAGACAAGGACATGGCGTGATGCTGCCGGGCCGGTGGTTCCTTGGCCAGTGCCACTTTGCCGGCAGTTAGGGGAGCCAATGAAAAAAGCCAGCGCCCGGTGGTTCCGGGGCTGGCAGCAGGTGGGGAAAACGTGAGCGCTGGCGGTTTAGTCCACTTCGTCGAACGGCAGGCCGACGTAGTTTTCGGCGATGGTCTTCAGCCCCGCCGGCGAGCTGGTGTAGTAGTCGTAGTCGGTGCGCTGCATGCGCTTGTCGAAGGCATCGGCCTCCGGGAAGTCGTGCAGCAGCGTGGTCATGAACCAGGAGAAGCGCTCGGCCTTCCAGATGCGGCGCAGCGCCAGCTCGGAATACTTGTCCAGCAGGTCGGTGCGGCCTTCCTTGTATACCTTCACCAGGATGCGGTACAGGTAGCACACGTCGGAGGCGGCCAGGTTCAGACCCTTGGCGCCGGTAGGCGGTACGATGTGGGCGGCGTCGCCGACCAGGAACAGCTTGCCGTACTGCATCGGTTCCACCACGTAGCTGCGCAGCGGGGCGATGCTCTTTTCCAGCGACGGGCCGGTCACTAGCTTGTCGGCCACGTCCTGCGGCAGACGGGTTTTCAGCTCGTTCCAGAAGCGCTCATCGGACCAGTCTTCCACCTTGTCGGTCAGCGGCACCTGCAGGTAGTAGCGGCTGCGGCTTGCCGAGCGCTGGCTGCACAGCACGAAACCGCGCTCGTGCTGGGCGTAGATCAGCTCCTCGTTCACCGGCGGGGTGTCGGACAGCAGGCCCAGCCAGCCGAACGGATACACGCGCTCGAAGTGGCTCAGCACCTCGGCCGGAATGCTCTTGCGCGATACGCCGTGGAAGCCGTCGCAACCGGCGATGTAGTCGCAGTCCAGGCGCACGGTCTCGCCGTTCTTCTCGAAGGTGATGTACGGCTTCTCGCCCTTCAGCTCGTGCGGCTGCACATTCACTGCTTCGTAGATGGTCATGGCGCCGCTGGCGGTGCGCGCTTCCATCAGGTCGCGGGTGACTTCGGTCTGGCCGTACACCACCACGGTGTCGCCGCCGGTCAGTTCCTTCAGGTTGATGCGGTCGCGCTTGCCGTTGTAGATCAGCTCGATACCGTCGTGCACCAGGCCTTCGCGGTCCATGCGTTCAGCCACGCCGGCCTCGCGCATCATGTTGACCATGCCCTGTTCCAGCACGCCGGCACGGATGCGGCCCAGCACGTAATCCGGGGTCTGGCGTTCCAGAATGATGTTGTCGATGCCGGCCTTGTGCAGCAGCTGGCCCAGCAGCAGGCCGGACGGCCCGGCACCGATGATGGCGACCTTGGTTTTCATGTTCATGTTGACTCCTGTGTGTGTCCCGTTTTGTAGTGGCGCGATTACGTGCCGCGCTGTGACAGTATTTTTCGTTAGTCGCCGCTGACAAAACAGGCAATATCGCGTACAAAAATAGGATTTTTGAAAACAGGCAGGAGCGTGCTATGCAAGCAGGACTGGCCGGGGTGCCGGTGTTCAAACTGTATGGCGAGGGTAGCGACTGGCCGACGGTGGACCTGCTGCATTGCGAGACCATTTCCAGCCGCAGCCAGCTGTACGGCTGGGAGATCGACCGCCATCGCCATGGCGATCTGTGGCAGCTGCTGTACGTGCGCCGGGGGCCGGCCGATTTATACGTAGAGGGGCTGCATACGCGGGTGGAACAGCCATCGATCCAGCTGGTGCCGGCGCTGTGCGTGCACGGCTTTCGCTTTCATGCCGACATCGAAGGCTATGTGCTGACGCTGGCTGCACCGCTGGTGAGCTGGTTGCAGCAGGAGCTGGGCGTGTGTGCGGCGGTATTGCAGCAGCCGCACTGCTTTCCGGTGGCGCACGGCGGGCATTATCTGGACAGTCTGTTTGCCGCCATTGCCGAGGAATACGCCAACCCGGCGCCGGGGCGCGATGTGCTGCTGCGCTCGCTGGTGTGCGCGCTGCTGGTGTGGCTCAGCCGCCAGCTGCCGCAGGGCGAAGGCCCGGCCGAGCGCCCGGACCGCGGCAGCCAGCACCTGCAGCGCTTTGGCGCGCTGCTGGAAAAACACTACCGCGAACACTGGGCGGTAAGCCGCTATGCGCACCAGCTGGGGGTGTCCACCGCCTACCTCAACGGCGTCTGCCGCCGCCAGACCGGCCACACGGCGCTGCAGCTGCTGCACCAGCGCCTGCTGCTGGAGGCCAAGCGCCTGCTGGTGTACACCACGCTGAACGTGAACCAGATCGCCGATCAGCTGGGCTTTACCGAGCCGGCGTATTTCATCCGCTTCTTCAAGCGCCTGACCGGGCAGACGCCACGCAGCCTGCGTCAATCGTAGTTGGCCGCACCTGTCCGCCTGCCGTTTGTCGTCCTGCCTGCTGCCGGTTTACGCTTGCGCTATAAAAACAGCGGTAACAAGGGGGAACACTATGTGGCGCAAGGTCCTGCTGGCCTGGCTCGGGCTGCTGCCGTGGCTGGCGCAGGCGACGGAGCCACCGCTGAGCGTGCATTTTTCCAGTTCGGAATATGCGCCGCTGATCGGTGAAAAACTGCGCTACGGCGGCATCATGAGCCGGCTGGTGAGCGAGGTGTTCCGCCGCGGCAATGTCAGGGTGCGCTACAGCTGGTATCCCAACAACCGTGCCATCCAGCTGGCGCGCAATGGCGATGTCGATGGCAGCGTAGGCTGGACGCCGAACGAGGACCGCCAGCGCGATCTGCTGTTCACCGACGAGATCCTGCCGTTCCGCATGGTGCTGTTCCAGCGCCGCGGCGAGCGCTACTCGTGGCAGACACTGGCCGATCTGTCGCGTTACCGTTTCGGCATCACCGCCGGCAACTTCTACTCCGACACCTTTACCCAGCTGCAGGACAAGGGCGTGCTGCAGGTGGACGTGGTGGGCGACGACATCAGCAACCTGCGCAAGCTGGCCGCCAGCCGCATCGACCTGTTTCCGATGGAAAGCGAGGCCGGCATGCTGGCTACCCTGCTCTATCTGAGCCCCAGCCAGGCGGCGCGCATCGTGCCGCAGGATCGCGCCTACTGGAGCACGCCGCTGTGCATCGCCATCTCGCGCAAGCACCCGCGCGCGGCCGAACTGGCGACGCGCTTCAACCGCGAGCTGAAAAAAATGCGCGACAGCGGCGAGTTCTCCGCGCTGCTGGCACGCACCCGGCAGGAAGTGTATGCCGCACTGGAGCGGCGTCAGCGCTGATTCCCCGCCCAGCCCCGCGCACGGCATAATCGCCGTTTTGCGGGTGGAAGATACAGCGTGAGCAAATACGGCCAACTGGTGCAGGGCATCATCAGCGCGATCGAGCGCGGCGACTACCGCCGCGGCGATGCGCTGCCTTCGCTGCGGCAGCTGGTGCAGCAGCACACCGTCAGCCTCAACACCGCGCGCCGCGCCTACTACGAACTGGAACGGCTGGGCTTTGCCGAGGCGCAGCCGCGGCGCGGCTACGTGGTGGCGGCCGGCGCCAGCGCCGCCGACGAGCGCCTGATCGCGCCGCTGGGCGCGCCGTTTCCCCATCCCGCCTTGTACGACACCCGTGCGCTGAGCCACGCCTTCGTCGGCGCCATGCGCCATTACCACCAGGCGCTGGCCGAGCCGGCACTGGCCGGGCTGCCGGCGCTGCGGCGCCAGCTGGCACGCAATGCCGCCACCGAAGGCTGGGAGCTGCACGCCGACGAAGTGCTGATCACCTGCGGCGGCATGGAGGCGCTGTCGCTGGCCATCGCCGCCGTCACCCACGGCGTGGTGCGGCCAACCCTGGCGGTGCTGCTGCCGGCGTTTCCCGGCCTGCTGGGCTGGCTGGCTGAGCACGGCGTAGCGCTGCTGCCGCTGCAGCTGGGTGCCGATGGCAGCGTGGATACCGCCGCGCTGCAGGCGGCGCTGGCACGCGGCGAGGTGCAGGGCATCGCGCTGATGTCGGCGTTCGCCCATCCGCACGGCCGCAGCCTGCCGGCCGCCACCCGCCAGCAGTTGCTGGCACTGGCCGAACAGTACGATGTCGCGGTGATCGAAGATGATGCCTACCGTCAGCTCGGTTTTGACGAGCAGACGCCGCTGCCGCTGCGTGCGGCGGACACGGCCGGGCGCGTGCTGTTGTGCGGCACCTTTTCCAAGTCGCTGGCGCCGGGCTACCGCGTCGGCTGGCTGCTGCCGGGCCGCTATGCCGAGCTGGCGCGGCGGCTGAAAGTGGCGCAGACGCTGGCCAGCCCGCTGCCCAACCAGCTGGCGCTGGCCGAATTGCTGGCCGGCGGCCGCCACCTGCCCGGCCTGCGCCGGCTGCGGCAGCAACTGGCACAGCGGGTGCGCGCGCTGGAGGCGGCGCTGCGGCCTATCCTGCCGCCGGGCTGCGCGTTGCCGGCGGCCGAAGGGGCGTATTTTGTGTGGCTGGAACAGCTGCCGGCCGACTGCGTGGCGCTGGCGGCCGAGGCGCAGCAGCACGGCATCCAGCTGGCGCCCGGTACGCTGTGTCAGCCGGGCGAGCCCGGCCGCCATGCGCTGCGGCTGAATGCCAGCTACTTCGATGCCGCCAGCCAGCAGCCGGCGCTGGAGTGGCTGGCGCGCGCGCTGCGCCGCGGCGCTTAGGGCATCAGCAGCCGCGCTTCTTCGCGCACCTGCTGCCGCGGGTTGGCCGCATCCTGCAGCACGAAGGTCACCTCGTGGCTGCCGCGCGCCAGCACATTGGGGTCGGCAGCCACGGTAACGATGAAGCTGCGCTCGCCATCGGCCGGCACGTGCAGCGGCTCGGCCGGTTGCGCCGCCACCACCCCCTCGCCGCTCACCGCCAGCCGGTACTGCCGTGCGTCCGGCAGGGTGTTGAAGATGCGCACGGTGTAGGCGTTCTCGATATTGCCGTCCTGGGTTTCGCGCGCCATCACCGCCCGGTCGCGCAGGATGTCGACGCGGAACGGCTGCCGCAGCCACAGGCTGGTGAGCATCGCCAGCGTCACCGTGGCGATCAGCCCGCCGTACACCAGTGCCCGCGGCCGCTGCCACAGTTTTGGCTGCCGCCCCTGCTCCAGCGCGTGCTGGGTGGTGAGGCGAATCAGCCCGCGCGGTGCGGCCAACTTGTCCATTACCTCGTCGCAGGCATCGACGCACAGGCCGCAGCCGATGCACTCGTACTGCAGCCCGGCGCGGATGTCGATGCCGACCGGACACACCTGCACGCACAGGCCGCAATCCACGCAGTCGCCCTGCGCTGCCATGTTGGCCGCATCCTTGCGCCGGGCGCCGCGCGGTTCGCCACGGTTGCTGTCATAGGCCACCAGCAGGGTGTGGTCATCGAACATCGCACCCTGAAAGCGCGCATACGGACACATGTGCTTGCACACCTGTTCGCGCAGATGGCCGGCCAGCAGCCAGGTAAAGCCGGCGTAGCTGAGGGCGAACAGCGCCTCCCAGGTGCCGATGTGACCGGCGCCAAGGTTGGCCGCCAGTTCGCGCATCGGGGTGAAATAGCCGACCAGGGTCAGGCCGGTCCACAGCGAAAACAGCAACATCAGGCTTTGCGTGCTGCCCTTCTTCAGCAGCTTTTCCGCCCCCCACGGCGCGGCATCCAGCTTGCGGCGGGCATTGGGCGGACCTTCCACCCAGCGCTCCAGCCACAGCATGATCTGGCTGTACACCGTCTGCGGACAGGAAAAGCCGCACCACAGCCGCCCGGCCAGCATGGTCCACAGGAACAGCCCCAGCGCGGCGATGATCAGGCTGCCGGCCAGGTAGATCAGATCCTGCGGCAGCAGCGTCAGGCCGAACAGGTAGCCGCGCATGCTGGCGAAGTCGAAGCGCACCGCCTGGCGGCCGCCCCACTGCAACCACGGCAGGCCGAAGTACAGCAGCTGGGTGAGGATGACGAAGGCGATGCGCCAGTTGTTGAAACGGCCGCTGGTGAGCCGCGGGTAAACCTTGCTGGAAACAAAATGGATGGGGATGGCCATGCTCTGCGCCCGGTGAGTTAACTGGTGCCGAGCTTAGGCAGCGTGCCGCGGCAGAGACAGGCACAGATCGGGAACAAATGGCGGACACAGCCGAGTGCCGGGTGGCGGCGGCAGGCAGCCCTGCTGCTGTCAGCCTGCACTGGCGGGCCTTGCCGCGCCGTTGGCACTGGCCGGACTGGCATGCGGCCAACGTTTGCGCTGGCGCAAGCTTGCGGCGTTTGGCCCGGTGCGCACTTACCCGTGACGCACATCGCCACGCAGGCGCTGGCGCTAGCCGGCGCGCACCAGGTTGCGGCCTTCCTGCTTGGCCAGGTACAGCGCGGCATCGGCGCGCGCCATCATCGGCGTAGCGGTGGTGTCGCCCGGATACAGTTCGCTGATGCCGATGCTGACGGTGAACTGCACCGGCTCGCCGCCCAGCGGGTTGCTCAGCTCCAGCGCGGCCACGGCTTCGCGCACCCGCTCCATCACCTGGCGCGCGCTGTAGCGGTCGGTATCCGGCAGCAGAATGGCGAACTCTTCGCCGCCCAACCGGCCGCAGACGTCTTCCAGCCGCACCGTGGTCTGGCAGCAGGCGGCGAAGCGGCGCAGCACCTCGTCGCCGAACGGGTGGCCGTAGCGGTCGTTCAGCAGCTTGAAGTGATCCAGGTCCAGCATCGCCAGCGTCAGCGGCCGCTCCCAGCGATGGCTGCGGGCGATTTCCTCGCTGGTGCGCAGCATGAACTGGCGGCGGTTGTACAGCCCGGTCAGCTCGTCGGTATTGGCCAGCCGTTGCAGCTCGGCCTGCAGCTGTTTGGCGTTGGTGATGTCGTGCTTGATCGCCACCATGTGCTGCACGCGGCCTTCCGGCGACAGTACCGGCGCCACCGACACGGTTTCCTGGTAGGGGGTGCCATCACGGTGTTTGCTGGCCAGCTCGCCGCGCCAGGTTTCGCCGGCAATCAGCGATTGCAGCAGCTGGTCTTTCAGCTCCGGGTGCTCGCCCAGCAGCAGCTCGTCCAGCGTGGCGTGGTCCTGCACCGAGGCATTGTTGTAGCCGGTCATGCGCTCAAACGCCGGGTTGGCGTACTCCACCACGCCGTTGGCGTTGGCGATGACGATGGCCTCGGCGGCGTGGTCGATGGCCACGCTGCGAATCGCCAGCGCATCGGCCAGCTGGGTGTTGTGCAGGTAGCGGCGGATGCCGTAGCCCAGCAGCAGGTTGACCAGCAGCCAGGTCAGCAGGAACAGCCAGGTCTTGTTGCGCCACGATTGCAGCAGGGTGCTCTTGTCCAGGCCGACGCTGACCAGCAGCGGCAGGCGCTCTAGCTTGCGGGTGGAGTGCAGCCGGGTGCGGCCGTCCAGTGGCGACACGCGTTCATAGCTGTCCTCGCTGTCGCTGCCTTGCAGCAGCGCGCGGGCGTGGCCGTCGGCCAACGGCGTGGTCGGCAGCGAGGATAGCGACGGCAGCCGCGCCAGCAGTTGCTGCCGGCTATCGGTAAAGCTGATGGCATCGTAGCGGCTGTTGAATACGTTGCGGTCCAGCTGTTGCTGGAAGTGGCTGGTGCGGATCACGGTGCCGATCAGGCCGATGACGCGGCCGTTCAGCCCGCGCACGCGCTGGGTGGCCACCACCACCGGCTCGCCGCTGGCGCTCTGGAAGCGCGGGCTGACGAAGCGGTCGTCGCGGGTGGGCGTCAGCATGGCCTTGCAGTAGCCGCCTTCGCTGGCATCGAAGCCGGGCGAAATCTTGAACGACAGCACCAGGCGGCAGTGGTTATCCACCAGGATCATGTCGTAGGCCTGCGGCACGCCGCGCATGGCGCGCACCAGCCGGCTTTCCAGCGCGGTGCGCTCGGCACCTTCGCGGATGGTGAAGTCCTGCTCTTCCAGCTGCTCGGCCAGCATGTTCTGCAGCAGTTCCACCTCGTGAAAGTCCTGCTGCATCCATTCGGCAAACAGCAGGCTGTCGATGCGCGCCTGGTTGTAGCCCTGCTCCAGCGTGCTGCGGTAGGAGCTGAATAGCTCCATGCTGCCGACGAGCAGCAGCAGCAGGCTGATCAGGATGCCGGAGACGGTGATCTTTACACGTTGGCCGTGACTGCTGGCCAGTTGCTGGGTAGGAAGCATGATTTGGCGGCAAATGGCGATTCTTAAACCATTCTGGCATGAAGCTGGCGCAGCGGCATGGCTGGCGTTGGCTTTAAGCAGTTGTCAGTACAATTTATGCAATTGCGATGACAAGTTGTCGCTTTTGTTGATACGCGTACCGGCTAGCGCGCCACCATCAAGCGCAGGCCCAGTGCGATGAACACCGTGCCGGCCAGACGATCCAGCCACATGCCGCGCCGTGGCGAGGTGTTCAGCCAGCTGTCGGCATGGCCGGCGAAGTAGCCGAGGGTAGCGAACAGCAGCGCCGCCTGCAGGGTGAACAGCGCGCCAAGCTGCAGGGTCTGCCAGCCGGCACTGCCGCCGCTGCTGATGAATTGCGGCAGAAATGCCAGAAAAAACAGAATTACCTTGGGATTGACGGCATTGGCGCACAAACCCTTGCCGAACAGGCGCGCCAGCGATGGTGCCGCGGCCGCTTGCCCGCCGCTGTGCAGCGTGGTGCCGGCACTGTGCAGCGCCTGCCAGCCCAGCCATACCAGATAGCCGCCGCCCAGCAGTTTCAATGCCTGCAGGGCCATGGGCGAGGCGGCGATCAGGGCGCCGACCCCCAGTGCCGCCAGCGCGGTATGGCTGAGGCAGCCCAGCGCACAGCCCAGTCCGAACACCATGCCGGCGCGGCGGCCGCGCGCGATGCCCAGGCTCAGCACCATCAGGTTGTCCGGCCCCGGCGACAGCGTGATCAGTATCGCGGCGGGCAGAAAGGCTAGCAGTTGTTCCGGACTAAGCAACATGGGTGCTCCTGATGGTAATTAACAATTTTTTTGGGCAAAAATCCGGCAACTGCAGCTAACGGCTGCTATCAAGAATGCAGAGCCAGTTTTTTGCCCAGAATGATCAAGTCGCGGCGCACGCCATCCAGTAGCGCCACTTGCGGCAGGTTGGCCCACTCGGCAAACCCGAAATGCTGGAACAGTTTCATGCTAGAGGCATTGTGGCCAAAGATGAAGCCCAACAGCGTATCCACGCCATAGGTCGGCGCTCGTTCGATGGCTTCCTGCAGCAGGCGGTCCGGGTTGTGGGCGGCAAACCATTGTTCTCGACTTTCAATCGATACCGGATTCCAAATCCGCCGTCACCATGCGGCCGGCGATGGTGCTGTTGTAGATGGCAACAATGGCGGGCAGGTCAGCACGGGTGGCCAGCCGCAGGCTGATTTCAGACATGGTGTTCTCCTTGGGTGGGTGACGGCCACGGAGTGGCGCGCGGTATGCCGCATTGTGCATGGCCGGGCGTCGGCTTGGGAGCCGGGTGAACAGCCTGTTTTTGCACGGCTGACAGCTGGATTTTTGAGCGCGACTTATCCGTGAGCCTACTATGCGGAATCGATTATGGGCATAAGTTCGTAATATATTTACGAATTACATTGATTTATTACGTAATAAATAAGAAAAACCCGCCGTAGCGGGGTTCGTTTTTGTGAGTGTGGGTTCGAGTGCTGCACCGGCTGTCGGGCGCAACGGCCGGCAACGCGGCCGTCAAGTCGACAATGCTAGAATGGCGCGATGGAACTGTACCGATTACTGCAACAACAAGGCTTTGGCAGCCGCAAGGAATGCCGGCAACTGATTGACTATGGCCTGGTCGCCGTCGATGGCATCGATGCGGATGACTGGCGCCAGCAGGTAGATGCGGCCAACGTCCGTACCCTGACGGTGGATGGGCAGGACTGGCCGCTACTGGTCCTGCCGCTGTACCTGTTGCTGCACAAGCCGGCAGGTTACGAAACCTCGCACAAGCCGCTGCACCACCCCAGTGTGTACCGGCTGCTACCGCCGCAGATGAGTAATCTGGATCTCAGCGCAGTGGGGCGACTGGACGTGGATACCACCGGCTTGTTGCTGTTTTCCAGCGATGGCCAGTTCGTGCATGCGATGACATCACCGAAGAAACAGGTGCCCAAACTGTACCGCGTCACCACCAAGCATCCGCTGACCGACGAGCTGCTGCAGCGCCTGCGTGACGGCGTGTTGCTGCACGATGAGAACGAAACGCTGCACGCCGATAGCGTGGCGCAGGTCGGCGACTGTGTGCTGGACATGAGCATCACCCAGGGCAAGTACCACCAGGTAAAGCGCATGGTGGCGGCCGCCGGCAATCGTGTGGCGCAACTGCACCGTCTGGCGTTGGGCGAGGTGATGCTGGGCGATCTGCCGGCCGGCCAGTGGCGCCATCTCACCGCGGCAGAGTTGGCCGCATTGGGCGTGGCCGGGGCCTGAGCGCTGGCGCCCGGCAATAAAAAAACCGCCGTTGCCGGCGGTTTTTGCATTGTTACAACGTAGCTAGTAGCTGGGTGTCAGCAGCCCTGCTTGAGTGCGATCTCCAGTGCCAGCGCCTGATGCTGCGCCGCCTTGTCCTCGCGGCCGATGGTGTCGAACAGCTGATGCAGCTCGGCGTGGGCGCACAGGGTGGGCTGCAGCGACAGGCTGGCCTCCAGATAGCTCTGCGCCTTGCCCCACAGTTGCTCGGCGCGTGCCAGACGACCCAGCGCCAGCAGCAGCATATGGTCGTGCGGGCGCGACTTCAGCCAGTTTTCCGCATCGCGCATCAGCGTCAGCCGGCGCGGGCTGTCGATGTGCTCGGCCAGCATGCCCAGCTCGCGCGCCAGTTCCGGCGTGGCCTGCTCGTCGTTGGACAGCGCGCCGGCAATCAGCTCCGCCGCCTGGCCGAAGGCGTGCAGCGCGATCAGCTGCTTGGCAGTATCGGACACCAGGTCCGGGTTCTGTCGCTCCACTTCCGGAATGCGCTTCAGCCAGCTGCGGACTTCCTGCTCGCTGGTGAAGCTGGCCAGCTGCTGGCGGTAGGCTGCCAGGCGATAGCGGCGTGCCTGCTCGGCGTCCAGCGCATCGGCCTTCAGCAGTTTTTCGGTCAGTTGCAGCACCTGTTCCGGCTGTTTCAGCATCAGGCGGATTTTCAGCTCCAGCCGCAGTGCCGAGGTCAGATTGCTGCTGATGGCGCGGGCGCGTTCGATGGCGGCCAGCGCTTCCAGCGGCTGCTTGGCATCCATGCGGATCTGCGCTTCCACCATGTGGCGCGCCAGCTGGCTGCGCTCCGGCATGCCTTCCAGCCGTGCCAGATAGCCGTCACGCTTGGCATTGTCGCCAACGCTGGCGGCGGAGCGGGCGGCGATCAGCAGTGCCAACGCCTGGTTCTCGCTGGCATATTCGTCGTCAATGGACTTCAGTGCCTCGCGCTCGGCGCGCTGGTAGCGGCCTTCGAACATCGCCAGCGCCGCTTCACGCAGCGCGTGGCGCGCGGCTTTCAGCTTCTTCTGGCGCTGGAAGGTGCGCACCTCGGCCGGCAGGTTGGCCGCAATGCCGATCAGGCGCAGGGCGCCGTAGGCCAGCAGGATCAGCACCACGATGGCGACGATCAGCAGGTTGAACGACACCTCCATGCGGTACGGCGGCACGAACAGGATGGCGTAACCGGTGTTGAGGGTGGAGGCGAGGCCGATCAGCACCGCCAGGGCAAACAGCCCGACAATCCAGAAGACGAATCTCACGGCGCACTCCCGCTGGTGCCTTGCGCGTCACGCACGGCTTTCAGGCTGGCGGACAGGTCCGGCAGGGTGACATTCAGCTGCGCTGCGGCCAATTCGCCCAGCGTGGCCTGCCATTTCTGCGTCGCCGGCGCATCGCCGTCGAAGTAGCGCTTGGCGTACTGGCCGGCGGCGGCCAGATCGGCCTGATAGGTGGCACCGTCGCGTTGGGTCAGCGCCAGACGCGCGTCCAGCAGCCGCAGCTTGAGGTTTTCGCGCAGGAAGAACGCCTGCTCCGGCGCCAGCAGCAGTGCTTCCGGCTTGTCCATGCGGCGGATACGTACCATCTCCCCCAGGCTGTGGCTGACATCGGCCAGCAGCCGCTCCCACCACGGCGCATCGGCCGGCAGCGCGCTTGGCCCGGCATTGCTGGCCAGGCGGTGATGGTCGATCACCAGCGGCAGGGTTTCCGCGCCCAGCATCAGGGTGTCCAGCTTCACCGTCAGGCCGACGCTGTCGAGGTAGGGCAGCGCCTTCAGTGTTTCCAGATCCTTGGCCACGGTCTTTTTCACCGGGATCAGCGCCGGGTTGTCGAAGCGGCCCAGGCGATCGTTGACCATTTCCAGCGCAGTGATAGCGCCGCTGACATTGCCGGCCAGCTGCAGCTGCTGGCTGGCGATCGCCAGCGTGTGCTCCACCTCGGACAACAGCCAGTCGCTGCGATTCTTGGTCAGTTCCTGGTACATGGCGCCCAGCGTGGCGTACTGACCGGCAGATTCGTTGACGCGGGCTTCCAGCAGCGCCAGCTTGGCTTCGGCAGCACGGGTGGCGGCCAGCGCCTGCTCGGTCTGGGTCTGGATGGCCTTGGTGCTGCCGCCGCTTTCGGCCAGCCGGCTGGCCAGCGCGGTTTGCGCCTCGGTCAGTTGCTGGCGGGTTTCGAAATACTGCCAGCCGGTCACGCCCAGCGCCGCGATGGCGATGATCAGCGCCAGATTGACGGATTTCTTGGCGGGCAGGGCACTGCCGCTGTTGACGGAATTGGCTTCGCTCATGGGATGCAGGTAACCACAAGTTGGCCGCATGGCGCGGCCGGGTTAGCAGGGTGGCGCATTACGCCAGAAACTTTGGGGCATTGTAACGCCCAAGCAGTGGGGCTGCCAGAATTGTGCGCCGCTGCTAAGCGCCCAGCATGCCGGCTACGGCGCTGCTGCTGCCATCGCACAGCGTGATGTGCTGGGCGCCGAGCGCCGCTAGCCGCTGGGCAATGCGCGGGTGCAGGGTGAAGAAACGCTGTGTGGACAAGGTGGTCACGCCGGCGTGGCCGGCCGCGGCAAACAGCACCACGGCCGCCTCGCTGGAGGCCCCCAGCAGGCCGGCCAGCTGGCCGCTGTGCTGCAGCGGGTGGAACAGCGTCCAGTCCAGCG
>CAMLGD010000021.1 GCA_946479405.1 uncultured Vogesella sp. | reverse complement strand
CGCCTGCCGCCGGCATGAAGTGCTGTTTTCCAGCCGCATCCTGAAAAAAAGCGGCTTACGGGTGTAGAGCGGCTTTACCTGCCGGCACCACACAATCGCTTGCTATATGCATGGATTGTCGGCGGGCTATTGCTGCGGCCGGAAGCGGCTTATATCGTGGCGGTTCATCAATACTTCACGGTCGCAACCGTTGCTACGGCGTTTGTCGACAAGAACCGGAAAACAATATGAACCGCACCCGATACACACTTGCCGCCACCTTGCTGGCGGTCTGCCTGCCGGCCGTGGCCGATACCTCGATAGACGGGCTGGACGGCTTTATTGCCGCTGCCATCGGCCAGGGAGACGTGGTCACCCACTACGGCAGCAACACGCAACATAACGAGGGTATCGCCAGCGAGCTGCGTGGCACGGTCTCTTATACCGATAGCAGTGGTTTCGGCGGCCAGCTCGACTATGTCCGCTTCTCGCAGCGTTTTGGCCAGAGCAATATGGATGTGCATATCAACGATGCCGCTGGCCACCTGTATTACCGTAACGGCACTGGGCTGCTGGGGATTATCGGCCAGCATAGCCGCGCCGGCTCCGATGCCGACCTGCTGGCGACCAGGGATTTCTGGGGGGTCGAGGCGCAGGCCTACTTGGCGCGTGCCTCGCTGTATGTACAGGCCGGGCAGGGCACCTGGGATAGCTTTGGCACCATGCAGCGCGGTTACTTTGCCAGCGTCCGCGGCCGCTATTTTGTCGATGACAACTTGCAGCTGGAAGCCTCGGTGAACAAGCAGGACGACGATGCCATCCGGCGCTGGAAGCAGGAAAGCTACTCCTTCGGTGTGGAGAAGCGTTTGCAGAATAGCCCGTGGAGCGTGTTGGCTCGCTACGAGTACGTGTACGAAGCCTGGGGTGACAATGACAAGCAGAATCGTTTGCTGCTGGGGGTGAAGTACAACTTTGGCAAGCCATCTTTGTTGCAGCGCGACCGCGAGGGCAGTTCGCTGCAGCCGGTAGAGCGTGTGCTGTACTGGGGTGGAATTGCCTGATCGGCAAGGGTAAAGAAACGGCGTGCAACCCGCGTTGCACGCCGTTTTTTCATTGTGGCTGACGCGAGTGCGCCGCGCGCCGTCCCAGCCGGTTGATGTACAGCGAGGCCAGGATCACTGCGCCACCCAGTGCCAGTCGCGGCAGGTCGGCGTTGCGGTTCCAGATCAGCACGTTCACCAGCAGGCCGGCCGGCACGTGCAGCTCGTTCATGATCGCCAGAGTGCCGGCGCTGACCGCCACGCTGCCTTTCACCCACCAGTACATGCCCAGCGCGGTGGCGAACAGCCCCATGTACACCAGTACCCCCCATTGCATGCCGGTTTGCGGCAGCCGTTCCGGGTTGCCGAACAGCAGGAAGGACGGCAGCGCCAGCAGCAGGGCGCCGAGGAAGAAGTGGCCGAAGTAGCGATACAGCGGCAGTGATACCGGGTAGCGCTGCAGCAGGCGGCGGCACAGCACCTGGCCGGCGGCAAAGGTGAGGTTGGCTACTTGCAGCAGTACAAAGCCCAGCAGGTAGTCACCCTGCAACGGCTGGAAGCGGATGATGACGCCACCACCCACCGCCACCGCGGCAGCCAGCAGCGCCCAGCGGTTGAGCCGGCGCTGCAGCGCATCGTCCAGCAGCACCACGTAGATCGGCGTCAGCACGGTGAACAGCAGCACCTCCGGCACCGTCAGCACGGCAAAACTGCGGTACAGGCACAGATAGGTGATGCCGAACTGCAGCGCGCCGGCCAGCCAGAAGCCGGCCAGTAGTCGCTGCGGCAGCCCGCGCCACACGGTAAACGGCAGGAACACCGCGGCGGCGATCAGCACGCGCAGCAGCACGGCAAAATCGCTGTCCACCTGCGCGGCCAGATACTGGCCGATCAGGCTGAAGGAAAACGCCCACAGGACGGTCACGATAAGCAGGTAAGGCATGAGCAAGGCGCCATGGGAAAACGGGGCTGCGATGATAGGCCAGCCGCCCGGGCTTGGGAACTGGCCGCGATACCGCCGACGCAGCCAGCCAGCGGCAGCGCGGCATCACGGCAGGTACTAAAATGAAAATAGCGCCGCAAGGCGCGCATCGGTTGATGCCGGTCGGGGCTGCGGTCAACGGCCGGCAAGGAGGGCATCATGACTTCCGTACGCAAGCAACGCGGCTGGTACAGCGGCGCCTACATGCTGACGGCGATACTGGCCATCGTGCTGTTCATGGCGCAGCCGTGGATACCCTTGCTGCTGCTGGCCGCCATGGGCGGCGCAGCAGTGGTGATCGCCATCGGCCGCGGCGGCCGCCACCTGCAACACTGGTACCAGCAGCACCATCCGCACCTGCATTAAGTGCCGCCCGTGCACCGGCCAGCGGCCGGCTTTGCAGGCGCTTGACTGCAGTCAATGAGATTGTGCGGCGCAGCGCCGACGATGACGTCATTGTCATCGCCGGAGGCTGCCATGCTGCGCCTGAGCCATTACCTGCACACCCTGCTGCACCCGGCGCCGCTGCCGCCGCCGCGTGCACCATCCGGCCCGGTGGTGATCTGGAACCTGATCCGCCGCTGTAACCTGACCTGCCAGCATTGCTATTCCATCTCCGCCGACAAGGATTTTCCGGGCGAGCTGTCCCGCGATGAAGTGTTCGCGGTGATGGACGACCTGTACGCCTGTGGCGTGCGGGTGCTGATCCTGTCCGGCGGCGAGCCGCTGCTGCGGCCGGACATCTACGACATCGGCCACCGCGCCAAGGCGATGGGCTTCTATGTCGGCCTGTCCAGCAACGGTACCCTGATCGATACGGCCAACGTTGGCCGCATCGCCGAGGTCGGCTTCGATTACGTCGGCGTCAGCCTGGACGGTATCGGCGCCACCCACGACAAGTTCCGCCGGCTGGAAGGCGGCTTCGAGCGGGCGCTGGGTGGTATCCGCCTGGCACGCGATGCCGGCATGAAGGTCGGCGTGCGCTACACCATGACCGAGGACAATGCCCACGACCTGCCGGCGCTGCTGCAGCTGGTGGCCGACGAAGGCATCGACAAGTTCTACTTCTCGCACCTCAACTATGCCGGTCGTGGCAACAAGCACCGCGACAGCGACGCCCGCCACGCGCGCACGCGCTGGGCGATGGAGCTGCTGCTGGATACCTGTCATGCCCAGCTGCTGGCCGGCGCTACTCGCGACTACGTGACCGGCAACAACGATGCCGATGGTGTCTACCTGCTGCAGTGGGCGGCGCGGCATTACCCGGCGCAGCTGGACGTGCTGCGCCAGCGCCTGCAGCAGTGGGGCGGCAATGCCAGCGGCGTAAACGTCGCCAATATCGACAACCTCGGCAATGTGCATCCGGACACCATGTGGTGGCAGGTGACGCTGGGCAATGTGCGCGAGCGGCCGTTTTCCGCCATCTGGCCGGATACCAGCCACCCGCTGATGGCCGGGCTGAAACAGCGGCCGCGGCCGGTGAGCGGGCGCTGCGCCGCCTGCAGCCAGCTGGCGATCTGCAACGGCAACACCCGGGTGCGCGCCTGGCAGCTGACCGGCGACTACTGGGCGGCCGACCCGGCCTGCTACCTGTCCGATGCCGAGATCGGCGTGACGGTAGGCGCGTACAGCCTGCCGCCGCTGACGCCGTGGCAGCGCGGCAGTGCTGCCGCGGAGGTTCAGCCATGAAAGCCCTGCTCAGCAGTTTGTTATTGGCGTTGGCGCCGTTGATCGCCGCCGCCGCCGATCCTGCCACGCTGTACCAGCAGCACTGCCTGAGCTGCCACGGCGCGCAGCGCATGGGCGCCATGGCGCCGGCGCTGCTGCCGCAGAGCCTGGAACGGCTGAAGCCGGACGAGGTGCTGCGCACCATCCGCGATGGCCGCGCCGCCACGCAGATGGCCGGCTTTGCCGGCAAGCTGGCCGACGCCGACATCCGCGAGCTGGCGGCCTGGCTGGCTACCCCGCCGGCGACACCGCCAGTGTGGCGCGAGGCGGATACCGCCGCTTCACGCATCCAGTATCTGGATCCGGCCAAGCTGCCGCTGCGGCCAACCTTTGCCGCCAACATCGACCCGCGCAACCTGTTCGTGGTGGTGGAGGCCGGCGATCACCACGTTACCGTGCTGGATGGCGATCGCTTCCGGCCGGTGACCCGCTTCCAGAGCCGCTTTGCGCTGCACGGCGGGCCGAAGTTCTCGCCGGACGGGCGCTTCGTGTACTTTGCCAGCCGCGATGGCTGGGTGACGCAGTACGACCTGTACACGCTGCAGCCGGTGGCCGAGATCCGCGTCGGGCTGAACACCCGCAACGTGGCGGTATCCGGCGACGGGCGCTGGGTGCTGGCCGGCAACACGCTGCCGGAGACGCTGGTGCTGCTGGACGCCAACGGCCTGAAACCGGTGAAGACCTTTGCGGTAACCGACCGTGGCGGCAAGCCGTCGCGGGTATCGGCGGTGTACGACGCTGCGCCGCGGCAGAGCTTCATCGTGGCGCTGAAGGACGCCGCCGAACTGTGGGAGATTTCCTACAACCCGAAGGCGGAGGCGATCTACCCCGGCTACGTGCACGACTACCAGATGGGTGAGGGCCTGGCCGTGCCTGGCTACCTCAATCCGCGGGTGACGCCGCTGTCCATGGTGCTGGACGATTTCTTCTTCGACGACAGCTACCGTCACGTGATGGCCGCGTCGCGCGACGGCCACGCGCAGGTGATCAACCTGGACAGCCGCAGCAAGGTGGCCGAGCTGCCGCTGGACGGCATGCCGCACCTGGGCTCCGGCATCACCTTCGTACAGGACGGCCACCACTACATGGCGACGCCGAACCTGAAAGGCGGCCGCGTGACGGTAATCGACATGGACCGCTGGCAGGTAGCGGCCAACATCGCCACCCCGGGGCCGGGTTTCTTCCTGCGCAGCCACGAAAACACGCCGTATGCCTGGGTGGACGCGATGATGTCGCCGCGCAAGGACACGCTGTCCATCATCGACAAGCGCAGTTTCCAGGTGGTGCGCGAGCTGACGCTGCGGCCAGGCAAGACCAATGCCCACGTCGAATTCACCCATGACGGCCGCTACGCGCTGGTCAGCATCATGGAAACGCCGGGCGAACTGGTGGTGGTGGATGCGGCCAACTTCCGCGAAGTGGCGGCGCTGCCGATGATGAAGCCGATCGGCAAATACAACGTGTTCAACAAGGTGACGCGCTCCGGCGGCACTAGTCATTAGGAGCTAGCCGCCCCCGCCATCCGGTGCATGGTTTGCCGGTCGGTGGCGGCGTAGCCTTGCCTCCATTGTTTCGATAGGACGAAGCCAGCATGGTGCCGATTGATGTCGCGGTATTTTTGAGCCACCAGCCGCTGTTCCAGCAGCTGTCGCCGCAGCAGCTGCAGGCGCTGGTGCCGGCCACGCGCGAGGTGCGCGGGCAGAAAGGCCAGGTGATCTTCCAGCGCGGCGATGCCTGCGACGGCATGTATCTGCTGGTGTATGGCAAGGTCAAGCTGGCGCTCAGTTCCAACGGCGGGGTGGAAAAAGTGGTGGAAATCCTGCACCCGGGGCAGAGCTTCGGCGAGGCGGCGATGTTCCTCGGCAAGACGTTTCCGGTGATGGCGCAGTTCATCGAGGACGGCCTGCTGCTGCATGTCAGCGTGCAGGCGATCCAGGCCGCCATCGCCAGCGACAGCGGTTTTGCGCAGCGCATGCTGGCCGGGCTGTCGCTGCGGCTGCACAATCTGATGCGCGATGTGGCGCGCTACTCGGTAGAAAACTCGCTGCAGCGGGTGGCGGGCTATCTGCTGCAATTGCAGCGCCAGCGCGACGACAGCGTGGTGCGGCTGGCAGTGAACAAGAACGTGATTGCCTCGCGGCTGAACATCACCCCGGAAACCTTCTCGCGCGTGCTGCACAGCCTGGTGGAGCAGGGCGCCATCGCCGTCAACGGCCGCGATATCGATATCGTCGATCTGGGCCTGCTGCAGCAGCTGGAGGCGCAGTAGCGCCGGTCGCGTTGGCAGTAAACAAAAAACACCCCGTCACGACGGGGTGTTTTGCTGTCCAGGTTGACCGCAGTGCTCAGGTTACCGATGCGCGCTGGTGGAACGCCGGGCGGTCCCAGCTGCCGCTGTCCAGGATGTCGCGCAGCACTTCCACCGCGTCCCAGATGTCGGCGTGGCTCAGGTACAGCGGAGTGATGCCGAAGCGCAGCACTTCCGGTTCGCGGTAGTCGCCGATCACGCCGCGGGCGATCAGCGCCTGCATCACGGCAAAGCCCTGCGGGTGGCGGAAGCTGACGTGGCTGCCGCGGCGGGCGTGTTCGCGCGGGGTTACCAGCGTCAGCGGATGTTGGCCGCAGCGCTGTTCTACCAGCTGAATGAACAGGTCGGTCAGCGCCAGCGACTTGGTGCGCAGTGCGGTCATGTCGGCCTGCAGCGCCACGTCCAGCCCGCACTCCACCATCGCCAGCGAGGTGATCGGCTGCGTGCCGCACAGGAAGCGGCGAATGCCCTGTGCCGGCTGGTAGCTCGGGTCCATGTCGAACGGGCGATTATGGCCCCACCAGCCGGACAACGGCTGCCAGAAGCGATCCTGATGCCGTGCCGCCACCCAGATGAAGGCCGGGGAGCCCGGGCCGCCGTTCAGGTATTTGTAGGTGCAGCCGACGGCGAAATCGGCCTCGGCGGCGTTCAGGTCCAGCGGCACCGCGCCGGCGGCGTGAGCCAGATCCCAGATGGTCAGCACGCCGTGGCGGTGGGCCTGCGCGGTGACGGCGGCCATGTCGTACATGGCGCCGGTGCGGTAGTTGACGTGCGACAGCAGTAGCACGGCAACATCGTCGTCCAGCGCCTGCTCTAGCGACAGCGTGTCGTCGGTCAGGCGCAGCTCATAGCCCTGCTGCAGCAGGTCGATCATGCCCTGGATCATGTACAGGTCGGTGGGGAAGTTGTCGCGCTCGGACACGATCACGCGCCGCTGCGGTGCTTGCTGCTGCTGGATGCGGATCGCCGCGGCCAAGGCCTTGAACAGGTTCAGCGAGGTGGTGTCGGTGACCACCACTTCGTCGCCGTTGGCACCCAGCAGCTGGCCCAGCTTGTTGCCCAGCCGGCCCGGCAGCTCGAACCAGCCGGCCGTGTTCCAGCTGCGGATCAGGCCCACGCCCCATTCCTGGCTCACCACTTCGCTGCAGCGGGCGGCGGCGGTCTTGGGCGGCACCCCCAGCGAATTGCCATCCAGGTACAACACGCCTTCCGGAATGACGAATTGCTGCTTGAATGCAGCTAGTGGATCGCGGCTATCGGCGGCCAGGCAGTCGGCGCGGGTCAGCATGTCAGTGTTCCTTTGTGGTGGCCGGCATGGCCGGCGGTGGGCAATGTGGGCGCTGTTGGTTGCGCGCCCCACAACAAAATCGTAGCACTGGCGCCAGCGGCGCTGGTTGCAAACTTGGCTTGTGATGCGGCGATTATTCGCAGACTATTTGGTTATCTTGGCTATTGAAGAAAGAAACTTGCGTATGCAACTGGACGCGATCGATTGGCGCATTCTGGCCGCGCTGCAGCACAACGGCCGGCTCAGCAACCAGGACCTAGCCGACAAGGTGGCGCTGTCGCCATCGGCCTGCCTGCGGCGGGTACGCACGCTGGAGGAAAACGGCCTGATCCAGGGCTACCACGCGCGGCTGGATGCCGTGCAGCTGGGCTTCGAACTGGAGGCCATCGTGCATGTCACCGTGGATCATAGCCACCCGGATTGGCACGAGGCTTTTTTGCAGCAGCTTGATGCCTTCGACGAGGTGGTGGCGGCCTATGTGGTGAGCGGTGCCAGTAACTATGTGCTGCACATCCGCGCCCGCGGCTTGCCGGCGTTTTCCACGTTCGTGGTGGAAAAGCTTAACAAGCTGCCGGGCATGCGCGACATCTGCTCGTATATCGTGATGAAAACCCTGAAGGACAAACGTGGCGAACTGCCGCTGACGCCGGCGCCCTGAGCTGGTGATGCCGGGGGCGAAGTTCGGGACAAGCAGGTTTGGAGGTGAATATGACACAGCCGGATAGGTTGGCCGGGGCGTCGGCGACGGCGCTGGTCGATCAGCGCATCGCCGAATTGGGCGACTGGCGCGGCGAGACACTGCGCAGGATGCGGCAGCTGATCTGGGAGGCCGATCCGCAGGTAGTGGAAGAGTGGAAGTGGCAGACGCCGGTGTGGTCGCACGGCGGCATCATCTGTACCGGCGAGGCTTACAAAGCGGTGGTGAAGCTGACTTTTGCCAAGGGCGCGGCGCTGCCAAACCCTGCCCGCTTGTTCAACGCCAGCCTGGACGGCAAGGTGCGGCGGGCGATCGACATTCGCCAAGGGGAGGTGATCGACGCGGAGGCATTCAAGGCGCTGATCCGTGCTGCAGTGGTGCTGAACCTGGCCGACGGCAAGGCTGGGGGCAAAGGAGGCAAGTAGGTGGCGGCTGCCAGGCTCAGTCTGGCTGGCACGATGACTGGTAACTTTGGCGTGGTGCACGCAGCGGGCTGCATGGCGCGGATCTTTATGGTTGCCGGGGTAGCAATGGCGTCGCGCCGCGCGATCCAGGTGCTGGTTTTTTCGCCTGAGTCGGTGTTTGCTTACCCGCCTCAGCATACAAAGTGCGCGCGATGGTGGGTGCTGGAAACAAAAAAGCCCTTGATTTCTCAAGGGCTTGATTGCGTGGTCTGGCGGAGAGGGAGGGATTCGAACCCTCGGTACGCTCGCACGTACGCCTGATTTCGAGTCAGGTACATTCGACCACTCTGCCACCTCTCCGCGACAGGCTGCGCAGTATAGAAGTACCCCTTGCCGTTGTCAACTACTGGCATACTGCAAGGCGTGAGAGGCCGCAGACGGCCCAGTGAAAGGGATGCAGTGAAACTATCGAACAGGTTGGCCGCGATTGCACCGTTTCAGGTGATGGCGATTCTGGAAAAGGCGCGGGCGCTGCAGGCGGCCGGGCATGACGTGATTCATCTGGAAGTGGGCGAACCGGATTTCGCCACCCCGGAGGCGATCGTGGAGGCTGGCCGCGCAGCGCTGGCCGCTGGGCATACCTTCTACACCGCGGCGCAGGGTTTGCCGCAGCTGCGGCAGGCGATCAGCGATTTCTACCGCAGCCGTTTTGACGTGGAGGTAGCGCCGGAGCGCATCATCGTCACCCCCGGGGCCTCCGGCGCGCTGCAGATTGCGCTGTCGCTGCTGGTGGACCAGGGCGATGGCGTGCTGATGCCGGACCCGACTTATCCGTGCAATCGGCATTTTGTCAGTCTGCTGGGTGGTGTACCGCAGACAGTGGCGGTGGATGCCGCCACCCGCTACCAGCTGCTGGCCGCAGATGCGGCGGCCAACTGGCAGGCCAATACCGTGGCCACCATGGTGGCGACCCCGGCCAACCCCACTGGTACGGTGCTGAGCCGCGACGAGGTGAGCGATCTTGCCGCGCTGTGCCGTGGCAAGGGCGGGGCGCTGATCGTGGACGAGATCTACCAGGGGCTGACCTACGGTGCCGACTCGTTCAGCGCGCTGGCGCTGGCGGACGATGTGTTCGTGATCAACAGTTTTTCCAAGTATTTCCAGATGACCGGCTGGCGCCTGGGCTGGCTGGTGGTGCCGCAGGATTACGTGGAGCCGGCGTTGCGGCTGGCGCAGAACCTGTTCCTGTGCCCGCCGGCGGCGGCACAGCATGCGGCGCTGGCGGCGTTCCAGCCGGCAGTACTCGATGTACTGGAAAGCCGCCGCGCCGAATTCGGCCGCCGCCGTGATTTTCTGTTGCAGGCATTGCCGCAGCTGGGGTGGAAGATCGACTCGGTGCCGGATGGCGCCTTCTACATCTATGCCGATGTGTCGGCGGTGACCGACGACAGTTTTGCCTACTGCCAGCGCATGCTGGACGAGGTGAAGGTGGCCATCACCCCGGGGGCGGATTTTGGTCGCCACCGTGCCGGCCAGTATGTCCGTGTAGCCTACACCACCGGCATCGAGCGGCTGGCGGAGGCGATTGCCCGCATGCGCAGCGTGCAGTAGCCGCGGCAGGATGAAACAAGGGCGTGACCGCTGGCGGTCACGCCCTTGTCGTTGCGGCCAACGTTGGCCGCAGACGTACTAGTCGCGCAGGCTGGTGATGCCAAGCCCGCAGGTTCGCGGTACTCGCCGGCTGGTCGGCAGGTCTAGTGCAGCAGCAGTTTGACCAGCTGCACTGCCGCCAGGGTGGCCAGGCTGGCGTGGCACCAGGCCAGCCGGCGCAGGCGGCGCGCGGTGTCGTGCGGGCTGCGCCAGCTGATGATGAAGGGGCGGCCATCCGCCGGCTGTTGCAGCTGGCTGCCCTGCGGCGCTGCAGCCAGCTCGCGATGTATATCCTGTACCTGCGCGTGCGCTGCCTGGCGTGCCTGCTCCCATTCCTCGGCCGACAGTTGCCCGTCGCCATTGCTGTCGAAGCGGCGCAGCAGCGTGCGCTGGTCTTCTTTCCATTGATTCAGCGTCAGCTGCAGGTCGTCGCGGTAATCCTGCCGCTGCGGGCGGTTGTTGGCACTGTGCAGTTCGCCCAGCACATACAGCGGGTCGTCGGCGGCAATCCAGCGCTCGGTGTAGCAGTAGTCGCCTTCGCGCCAGCGCTGCATGTGGCGGCTGTCCACCAGTGCGCCATCCGGCAGCACTACCACTTCGCCACGCTTGTCCAGCAGGCGGAAGGCATCGTCGCTGCGGTGTGATTCGCGCGGCTGATGCCGATGGTCGCGGCCTTGGTACTGGCATTCGGCGTGGTACCACAGACAGCGCATCTTGCCGTAGGGCGTGAGCAGCGGCTTGCCGCCGGGGGCGGCCGCGGTGCCGTAGCATTCGGTGTAGCCCTGCGCGGCGGCACGGGTGGTGGCGGTGGGGGTGTCGGCCACATGACGGTAGTGGCGATAGAACCACACCCACAGCAGCAGGCCGCCCAGGCTGGCGATGGCGACAAACGGCAGCAGCGGCGCGCTGCCCAGCCGCCAGTACAGCAGTAGCAGCAACAGGTAGAACAGCAGTGTGCCCCAGCCGTATTCCAGCAGTGCGCGCATGTCAGCGGCTGAACAGCTCGTGCACGTCGATATCGCGCTTCTCGGCCTCGGCAAAGCGTAGCGGCCGCGCGGCGGCAAAGCCGCACAGGTTGGCGACCAGCACGTCCGGAAACTGCTCGATGCGCACGTTGTTGTTGTTCACCGCTTCGTTGTAGAGTTCGCGGCGGTCGGCGATGGCTTCCTCCAGCTCGCTGATGCGTACCATCAGGTGCTGGAACTGCTGGTCGGCTTTCAGCTCCGGGTAGGCCTCGGCCACCGCGAAAATCTGGCCGGTCAGGCTGCGCAGCTGGCCTTCCAGCTCGCCGATGCGGCCAACGTTGGCTGCACGCGCGGCCTCGGACAGCATGGCGCGCGCTTCCATCACTTGGCTGAGCGTGCTTTGCTCGAACTGGCTGTAGTGGCGGCACACGTCTACCAGCTTGGGCAGCTCCTCGTGGCGTTGCTTCAGCAGCACGTCGATATTGGCCCAGCTCTTGCTGACTTCGTGCTTCAGTCGCACCAGACCGTTGTACAGTGCCACGCCGTAGAAAAACAGCACGGCAAAGGCGGCCAGAAACAGGATCAAGGGCATGGTGGTCTCCGGGAGGTGAGGCGCCATCGTCGTCGTGCCGTCGGCGCGCTGTCAAGCCAGCGGCATGAATAAGGAACTGAACATGCTTACCCTCAATATCATCGGCGCAGGCCGTCTGGGCAAGACGCTGGCGCGTCTGGCGCACAGCAGTGGCCACTACCGCATCGGCGCGGTGCTGTGCCGCAGCCTGCCTGCCGCGCAGGCCGCGTGCGCCTTTATCGGCGCTGGTCAGCCGTGCACTAGCGTAGCGGCGCTGCCTGCGGCCAACCTTACCCTGCTGGCAGTACCGGATGGTGCCATCGCGACGGTGGCTGCCGAGCTGGCGGACTCTGGTTCTATTGCCGTCGGCAGCGTGGCGTTTCACGCCAGCGGTGTGGGCGAGGCCAACTTGCTGGCACCGTTGGCCGCACGCGGGGTGTACTGCGCCAGCCTGCATCCGGCATTTTCCTTTGCCGAGCCGGCGTGGGCGGTGCTGGGCTTTGCCGGCACCCGCTGCGCGCTGGAAGGCGACGCAGCGGCCTTTCCAGTGTTGCGCGATTTCGCCCACGCCATCGGTGGTGTGCCGTTTGATCTGGCGCCGGGTGGCAAGGCGGCCTATCACGCCGCGCTGTCGATCGCCTCGAATTATCTGGTAACGCTGCACGATCTGGCGGCGCGGGTGGCAGCGCAGGCCGGCATGGCGGATGAGGTTGCCGCGGCGGTGCTGGGGGGGCTGATGCGGCAGACGCTGGAAAATACCCTGGCGCTGGGGCCGTCGGCAGCGCTTACCGGGCCGATTGCGCGCGGCGATGCCGGCACCGTGGCCAAACATCGTGCGGTACTGGCCGCGGCGGACGATGCGCTGTACTGCGCGCTGGGCAAGGCGACGGCAAGGTTGGCCGCAGATCGGCTGGATGCGGCGGCGCAGACGATGCTGGCCCAGGTGTTGCAGCCGGTGCTCAGGGTGGAGTGAGTGGTGTGTTGAAAGGGTCGGGCGGCGCCTGGTGGTAGCCCTGGCGCAACAGGCTATCGATCAACCACTGCACACCGAGGCGTGCTACCCAGATGTTGCGCGCCAGGTACGGCAGGCAGAGTAGCGGAATCTCTACCGGTCTGCTGGCCAGCAGCAGGCCGGCAAAGACAAACTCGGACAGCAACAGCCAGCGCGCGTGCCCGACCAGTCCTTCGCTCAATGCCCACAGCGTGGGGGTAATGCAGGCCAGCCAGTTGAAACCGCTACTCACCCGGCGCTCAGGCAGGGTGGGGTGGTAGAAGCAGAGCTGTTTGCTGGCGGCCATGCTTGCCGCCCTAGCCGGCGTGAAGCACGAAGATCGCCGGCCGTTTGTGAAAGTCCGGCGCGTCCTTCGGCCAGTCCTTCACCAGCCGACTAACGATGGTCTGCGTCGGTGCGGTCAGGTCGGCGGCCACGCACAGGCGGGTGGCCGGCGCCAGCGTCTCGCGCAGTTGTTGCAGCAGCGCGTTGTTGCGGTATGGCGTCTCGATGAACAGCTGGGTTTCGTTGTTCTGTCGCGAACGCGCTTCCAGCGCCTTGATGGCCTTGCCACGCTCGGCGGCGTCCACCGGTAGGTAGCCGTGAAAGGCAAAGCACTGGCCGTTGGTGCCGCTGGCCATCATCGCCAGCAGAATCGACGATGGGCCGATCAGCGGCTCGACGCGGTAGCCTTTCTCGTGCGCCAGCGCCACCAGCTGGGCGCCGGGGTCGGCCACCGCCGGGCAGCCGGCTTCCGAAACCAGGCCCACGTCCAGTCCTGCAGCCAGCGGTGCCAGCAGCGCGGCCACATCCGCCAGCTTGGTGTGCTCGTTCAGAGTGTTCATCACCAGTTCGCGGATCGGCGTGCTCACTCCCAGCTGCTTCAGGTGCTTGCGGGCGGTTTTTTCCGCTTCCACCACAAAGTGGCTGATATGGGTGACGCGGGTGCGTTCGCCCTCCGGCAGCCATGGGGTGTCGCCGTCGCCCAGCGGGGTGGGAATCAGGTACAGGGTGCCAGCCATCACAGTATCTCCACGCCTTCGTTCTGCAACATGGTCACCAGCGCGAACAGCGGCACGCCGATCAGCGCATTGGGGTCGTCGGCTTCTACCTTTTGCAGCAGCGCGCCGCCCAGCGTCTCGCTCTTGGCACTGCCGGCGCAGTGTAGCGCATCCGGCTCGCGCGCCAGGTAGTTGCGGATCTGCTGCTCGGTCAGCTGGCGCAAGGTGACGCGAGTGATGCCTACGTCTTCCTGAATATGCCCGCTCTTGCTGTTATAAACCGCCAGCGCCGAGTGAAACACCACGGTGCGGCCGCTCATCCACTTAAGCATTGCCACGCCGTTCTCGAAACTGCCCGGCTTGCCGATCTGCTGGCCATCCAGCAGCGCCACCTGGTCGCCGCCGATGATCAGCGCATCAGGAAAGCGTTCGGCCAGCGACATGGCCTTGGTGCGCGCCAGGCGCACGGCGGTGTCGAGTGCGGATTCGCCTGCTAGTGGGGTTTCATCGCATACCGGCGCCACCGCGGTAACAGGCAGGCCCAGACGTTCAACAATTTCGCGACGGTAACGGGAGGTGGAGGCGAGGACGATCTGCATGAAAATTCCGTTTGCGGTAAGCTGCGTGCCTTGCTGGCGGCGTTTCGTGTTGTTTGCCACGCCTGTCAGCGGCTACATGCAGCCTAATCCCTGATTGTTTTGACAAATTACCTGCCGCGATTATATCATCCAAGGTTTATGTCTAACCCGATTTTGATTGATCCGCTCGCTTTCGCCCGCGACGGTGCCCAGTTCGATAAAGAACTGGCCATCGCCGATCTGGACGAACGGGTGCACGAGGTGCTGGCGTCTACTGCCGGTGCGGTGAAATTGTCGCTGGCCGGTTTTGTTGATCGCCTGCGTCGTCCTTCGCTGCGCTATGTGTTGACGGCCAACGTCGAGCTGAGCTGTCAGCGCTGTCTGGGTGTCATGCCGTTCGAGGTAGTGAGCGAAGGTGTTATTACACTGTTCGTTAACGAATCGAAGCTGAATGACGCGGTAGCGCAGGACGAAGAACTCGACGCCATCATGGCGGAAGACGAGTTTGACGTGCTGGCACTGATCGAAGACGAAATCATTATGGGCTTGCCGCTGTCGGCGAAACACGACGACTGCGGTTCGGAGCATCTGGAGCGCGCCAAGGCTGATAAGCCTAACCCGTTTGCGGTACTGGCGACGCTTAAGAAATCCGGGTCCTGAACTTTTACTTGTATTTCTTAGGAGTCGACCATGGCTGTTCAACAGAACAAAAAGTCCCCGTCCAAGCGCGGCATGCATCGTGCACACGATTTTCTGACCGCTCCGGCCCTGGCCAAAGAGCCGACCACCGGTGAAACCCACCTGCGTCACCACATCAGCCCGAACGGCTTCTACCGTGGTCGTCAGGTTGTTAAGGCCAAGGGCGAGTAATTCTCGTCACCTCATCGCTACTCTCCCTCATAACTACAGGTAGTTCTACTACCGTTCCACGTTAATGACCATCACTGTAGCGATCGATGCCATGGGCGGTGACGTTGGCCTCAAGGTCACCGTCCCGGCATCTGTCAGATTCCTGCAAGACACCCCCGACGTAAATCTGGTTCTGGTAGGCGATAGCGCCGGCATCGAAGCCGAGCTTGTTGCATTGCCAGCGCAATTGCGTGCGCGCGTCTCCGTACAGCATGCCACTCAGGTGGTTGGTATGGATGAGTCGCCGCAGGCGGCGCTGAAGAACAAGAAAGATTCGTCGATGCGGGTGGCGATCAACCTGGTCAAGGATGGCCAGGCTCAAGCCGCTGTCTCCGCCGGTAACACCGGTGCGTTGATGGCAACCGCCAAATTCGTGCTCAAGACCATTCCGGGGATTGACCGTCCTGCCATCGCCAAAATGATGCCGGGTACCGGTGGCGAAACCTGTGTGCTGGACTTGGGTGCCAACGTAGACTGCTCACCAGAGCAACTGCTGCAGTTCGGCATCATGGGTGCTGAGCTGGCCGGTAGTCTGCTGCATAAGCCGAACCCGTCGGTCGGCCTGCTCAATATCGGTTCCGAAGACATCAAGGGCACCGAGAACATCAAGCGCGCCGCCGAGCTGCTGCGCGATTCCGGCCTCAATTTCTACGGTAACGTGGAAGGCAACGACATCTTCAAGGCAACGGTAGATGTGGTAGTCTGCGACGGTTTTACCGGCAACGTGGCGCTGAAGGCCTCCGAAGGGCTGGCGCACATGATTGCAACCTTCCTGCGCGAAGAGTTTGCCCGTACGTGGTGGACCAAGCTGTGCGCACTGGCCGCGCTGCCGGTGCTCAAGCACTTCAAGGCCCGCGTCGATCCCCGTCGTTACAATGGTGCCAGTTTTCTGGGCCTGCGCGGGATCGTGGTGAAGAGCCACGGCGGCACCGACGCGCTGGGATTTCGTATCGCACTGGAGCAGGCTTGCGAGGAAGTCCGCGCCAATGTGATTGGTCACATCGCCGACCGGGTCGCTTCCCAATTACAAAATCTCAAGCGCTCCGAGTCTGAAGCTTAAAGTTAGCTCATGACCTATTCCCGCATTCTCGGTACCGGCAGCTATCTGCCGGACACCATCCTGACCAATGCCATGCTGGCCGAGCGGGTGGAAACCAGTGACGAGTGGATTGTCTCCCGCACTGGCATTCACGCGCGCCATATCGCCGCCGATGACCAGAAGACCAGTGACCTGGCCTACCAGGCATCGGTCAAGGCATTGGAAAGTGCCGGCATCGCCGCGACCGATCTGGATATGATCATCGTCGCTACCACCACGCCGGACATGGTGTTTCCCAGTACTGCCTGCCTGCTGCAGGAAAAGCTGAACGTGCCCGGCATCCCGGCGTTCGACGTGCAGGCGGTGTGTGCCGGCTTCATGTTTGCGCTGGCCACCGCCGACAGCTACATCAAGAGCGGCATGGCCAAGCAGGTGCTGGTAGTGGGCGCGGAAGTAATGAGCCGCGTGCTGGACTGGGACGACCGCCGTACCTGCGTACTGTTTGGTGACGGCGCCGGGGCCATGGTGGTGGGCAAATCGGACGCAGCGGGCATCATGCATGTCAAGCTGGCGGCGGACGGCCGTTACCAAGGCATCCTGAATACCCCGGCGCAGATTGCCGGCGGCAAGATCCAGGGCATTCCCTATCTGCACATGGATGGTCCGGCGGTATTTAAGTTCGCGGTGAAGGCGCTGTCCGACATTGCCGAAAAAACCCTGGCCGAAGCCGGTGTGGAGCAATCCGCAGTCGACTGGTTGGTGCCGCACCAGGCCAACCTGCGCATTATCGAATCCACCGCCAAGCATCTTGGCCTGTCCATGGACAAGGTGATCGTCACCTTGCCACAGCAGGGCAATACCTCGGCGGCATCCATCCCGCTGGCGTTTGATCACGCTGTGCGCGACGGCAAGATCCAGCGCGATCAGACCGTGCTGCTGGAAGGCATCGGCGGCGGTTTCGCCTGGGGTGCTGTGTTGCTGCGCTACTGACACTACAGACGGGTGCGGCAGTGTCGCGCCCGTTTTTCTGGCTTATTCCCGGTATTGTCGGCCAACTGCTGCAAACGTCTTGTTCATACGAATGTTTGAGGGTTTTTTTGCATTAATGCCGGCAAGCAGTCATCATTCACCCCGTTTAAAAAAGGAGACCCGCAATGGCGTTTGCCTTTCTCTTTCCCGGCCAGGGCTCGCAGAGCCTGAAAATGATGGACGGTTTTGCCGACCTGCCGGTAGTAAAACAGACATTTGATGAAGCCTCCGCTGCCCTGGGTGAAGACCTGTGGGCGATGCTGCAGGCCGAATCCGCTGATGCAATCAACGCCACCGTTAATACCCAGCCGCTGATGTTGGCCGCGGGTGTGGCCACCTACCGCGCCTGGCTGGCGCAAGGTGGCGCGCTGCCGGCTGCGGTAGCCGGCCATAGCCTGGGTGAATATTCGGCACTGGTGGCTGCCGGTGCGCTGGATTTCGCCGATGCAGTGAAGCTGGTGCGTCTGCGCGCGCAAGCGATGCAGGAAGCGGTGCCGGCGGGCGAAGGTGCCATGGCCGCCATCCTTAACCTGTCCGATGACGACATCCGCGCTGCCTGCGCCGAAGCCGCGCAGGGCGAAGTGGTGGAGCCGGTGAACTTCAACTCGCCGGGCCAGGTGGTGATTGCTGGCAGCAAGGCCGCTGTCGAGCGTGCGATGGAGCTGTGTAAGGCCAAGGGCGCCAAGCGCGCGCTGCCGCTGCCGGTGTCGGTACCGTCGCACTGCTCGCTGATGAAGCCGGCTGCCGAGCGCCTGGCTGTCGCGTTGGCCGCAGTGGAAATCAAGACGCCGCAAATGCCGGTGCTGCACAATGCCGACGTGGCCGCCTACGGTGATGCCAACCAGATCCGCGATGCGCTGACCCGTCAGCTGTACTGCCCGGTGCGCTGGACTGAAACCGTACAAAAGCTGGCGGCCGACGGCATCGTGCTGATGGCCGAATGCGGTCCGGGCAAGGTATTGGCTGGCCTCGCCAAGCGCATTGATGGCAACGTCAACTGCCACGCGCTGACCGATGCCGCCAAGCTGGAAGCGGCCCGCGCCGAGCTGGTGTAACGAATACAGGTTGGCCGCATGCGGCCAACCGCAGGAGAAAGACATGAGTTTGCAAGGTAAAGTCGCACTGGTTACCGGCGCATCGCGAGGTATCGGTGCTGCCATCGCCGATACGCTGGCTGCGGCCGGTGCCAAGGTGATCGGTACTGCCACTTCTGACAGCGGCGCCGCCGCCATCGGCGAACGTCTGGCGCAGTGGGGTGGTGTCGGCATGGTGTTGAACGTGGGTGAAGAAGGCGCTATCGATGCGCTGATCGACACCATCGGCAAGGAACACGGCGATGTCGCCATCCTGGTTAACAACGCCGGCATCACTCGTGACGGACTGTTGATGCGCATGAAGGACGAAGACTGGGATGCCATCATGGATACCAATCTGAAGTCGGTATTCAAGGCCTCCAAGGCTGTGCTGCGCAGCATGATGAAGGCCCGCGTTGGCCGCATCATCAATATCGCCTCGGTAGTGGGTGTGATGGGCAATGCCGGCCAGACCAACTACGCGGCCGCCAAGGCTGGCATCATCGGCTTTACCAAGTCGATGGCGCGCGAAGTAGGCAGCCGTGGCATTACCGTCAACTGTGTGGCGCCGGGCTTTATCGATACCGACATGACTCGTGCGTTGCCGGAAGCGCAGCGCGAGATGCTGGTAGGCCAGATTGCACTGGGCCGTCTGGGTGATGCGCAGGATATCGCTGATGCGGTGTTGTTCCTGGCGTCTGACAAGGCTGCCTACATTACCGGTCAAACCCTGCATGTCAACGGCGGCATGCTGATGCCGTAAGGCGTTGGCCGCAACAAGTTGTCAACAAACAGCCACCTGGCTGACATCATTTCCGCGATGAAGGGTGTTCTAGGTAGGCTACTCTGGTTTTTTTTTGTAGAATGGCGGGGTTTTGTTATCCCGAGCACAGAAAGGTAAAGGGTTTAAACAAATGGAAAACATCGAAGCGCGCGTAAAGAAGATCGTTGCCGAGCAACTGGGCGTGAATGAAGCCGAAGTGAAGATTGACTCTTCCTTCGTTGACGATCTGGGCGCTGACTCCCTGGACACCGTTGAGCTGGTAATGGCGCTGGAAGAAGAGTTCGAGTGCGAGATTCCGGATGAAGAAGCCGAGAAGATCACTACCGTTCAGCAAGCTGTAGACTACGTTACCGCTCACCTGAACAAGTAATTCCTTTTTGGATTTACCAGGACCTCTGCCGGTGTGGCTACACGCGCCTGCAGGGGTTTTTTGCTGTAGTAGTTCTGAAACGCGTGTTTGATTTAATGCTGCAAGGCATTGTTTCCCGCGTCGGAGCTAACGGGAGCCAGGCTCCCACATTTCACGGAGATACCCTGTGTCTACACGCAGAGTAGTAGTGACCGGCCTTGGGCATGTGTCCCCGGTCGGTAACGATGTCGCCAGCGGCTGGGCCAATCTCCTTGCCGGCAAGAGTGGCATCACTGCCATTACCCGTTTTGACGCCAGCGATGTTGCTTGCCAGATCGCCGGTGAAGTCAAAGATTTCGACATCACCCAGTACATTCCGGCAAAAGATGCTCGCCGCATGGATGCGTTCATTCATTACGGTATTGCCGCTGCGCTGCAAGCCGTGGCCGATGCTGGCCTGGATGACATCCCCGGCCTGGACAAGACCCGCGTTGGCGTCAACATCGGTTCCGGTATCGGCGGCCTGCCGCTGATCGAAGAAACCGGCGTGGCGCTGCAACAGGGCGGTATTCGCAAGATCGGTCCGTTCTTCATTCCGGGCTCGCTGATCAACCTGATCGCCGGTCACGTGTCCATCCTCAAGGGCTTCCAGGGCCCGAGCTATGGCATCGTGTCCGCTTGCACCACCGGTGCACACTGCATCGGCGATGCTGCCCGCCTGATCAAGTACGGCGACGCCGACATCATGGTTGCTGGTGGTGCCGAAGGTGCCATCACCAAGCTGGCGGTTGGCGGTTTTGCTGCCATGAAGGCGCTGTCCACTCGCAATGACGATCCGGCCACCGCTTCCCGTCCGTGGGACAAGGGTCGCGACGGTTTCGTGATGGGCGAAGGTGCTGGTGTGATCGTGCTGGAAGAGTACGAACACGCAGTGAAGCGTGGCGCCAAGATCTACGCCGAGCTGATCGGTTTCGGCATGAGCTCCGATGCTTACCACATCACGGCACCGAGCGCCGAAGGCCCGGCCCGTGGCGTGGCCAACGCACTGCGCGATGCCGGCATTAATGCTGACCAGGTGCAGTACGTCAATGCGCACGGCACATCCACCCCGCTGGGTGATGCCAACGAAACCAATGCGCTGAAACTGGCCTTTGGCGAGCATGCCAAGAAACTGGCGGTGAACTCCACCAAGTCGATGACCGGTCACCTGCTGGGTGCCGCCGGTGGCGTGGAAGCGATCTACTCCATCCTGGCCGTACACAACCAGGTAGCGCCGCCGACCATCAACCTGCACGATCAGGACTTCGAAGCCGGTTGCGATCTGGACTATGTGGCCAACACCGCACGCGACATGCAGATCGATGTGGCGATTTCCAACTCGTTCGGCTTCGGCGGTACCAACGGTACCCTGGTGTTCAAGCGCGTATAAGCCATGTCTGGTCGCGCAGGCGACATTGACAGCCAAGACCGCTGCGATAAACTCGCGCGGTCTTTTTCTTTTGCGGCCAACGTTTTGCGCGTTGGAGCCGAACCCATGCATTTCGAACTGCTGAACCATAGCCCGGACCTGCTGGCGCTGCACGCCGCCGACCGGGGGCGCTTTCCCTACCTGCTGCAGTCGTCCGGCGACATAGGCTGGGACATCCTGATGGCGCTACCACAAGCGCGCCGCGTGTATCGCGAAGGCGAGGGCGCTGCTTTCCTGGCCGACGTGCGCGCGCTGCCGGCGCCGCAGGCGGTAGCCAACCCGCACGGCCTGCCGTTTATCGGTGGCTGGTTTGTGTATATGGGCTATGACCTGCTGTCGGAGTTCGAGCCGACGGTACCGCAGGCCATCAGCGACAGCTTTCCGTTGGCCGCATTGACGCGCATTCCGGCCGCCATCCTCCATGATCGTGCCGGCAAGCAAAGCTGGCTGCTGGCGGAAAGCGCCGCGCAGCTGGCCGAACTGAAGGCGACATTGCTGACTGCCGTGCCGTTCAGCCCGCGCCCGGTGACGCTGCAAGGGCTGGAGGAAGATCCGCCGCACTGGTACACCGATGCAGTGGTGAAGCTGAAGGATTACATCTACGAAGGCGATGTGTTCCAGGTCAACATCTCACGCGGCTGGCGCGCCATGCTGGGCGAGGAAGTACGCCCGGTGGACCTGTTCGCCGCGCTGCGCCGCGCCAACCCGGCGCCGTTCTCGGCGCTGGCAGACTTTGGCGATGCACACATCGTCAGCTCCTCGCCGGAGCGGCTGGTGCGCGTGCATGACGGCTGGGCGGATACCCGTCCCATTGCCGGCACCCACCCGCGCTCGCCCGACGCGGCCGAAGACGCCGCGCTGAAGCAGCGGCTGATCAGCAGCATCAAGGAACGCGCCGAGCATGTGATGCTGATCGACCTGGAACGCAACGACCTAGGGCGCATCTGCCAGCCGGGCACGGTGGAAGTCAATGAGCTGATGGCGGTGGCCAGCTATGCCTACGTGCATCACATCGAATCGAATGTCCGCGGCCGCATCCGTCCCGGCGTGGACACCGTGGACGTGTTACGCGCGCTGTTCCCCGGCGGCACCATCACCGGTTGCCCCAAGGTGCGCACCATGCAGATCATCCGCGAGCTGGAAAACAGCGCGCGCCGCGCCTACACCGGCAGCCTCGGCTACCTCAACCTCGATGGCACGCTGGATGTGAACATCCTGATCCGCACCTTCATGCAGCAGGGGCAGCAACTGCGCTTCCGTGCCGGCGGCGGCATCGTCGCCGACTCCGATCCCGAGCGCGAACTGCAGGAAACCCGCCACAAGGCACGCGGCCTGCTGCGTGCGCTGGGCGTGGAGCAAGCCTGATGCTGGTCAACGGCCTGCCCGGCGATAGCATCAGCGCCAGTGACCGCGGCCTGGCCTACGGCGACGGCATCTACCGCACGCTGGAGGCGCGCCACGGTACGCCGCTGCTGTGGCCCTGGCAGTGGCAAAGGTTGGCCGCAGACTGTGCCGCACTGCGCCTGCCGTGCCCGGACGAGGCGCTGCTGCTGGCCGAGATTGCGCAAGTGGCCGGCGCACTGCCGCGCGCGGTGGTGAAGATTGTGCTTACCCGCGGCGGCGGCCAGCGCAGCTACGCCATGCCGGCCGAGACGACGCCGACGCGCATGGTCAGTGCCACCGCCTGGGGCGGCTACCCGGCCGAGCGTGCGGCGCAGGGTATTGTGGCGCGCTGGTGCGCTACGCGGCTGGCAATCCAGCCGCTGCTGGCCGGCATCAAGCACCTGAACCGGCTGGAAAACGTGTTTGCGCGCAGCGAATGGCATGACCCGGCCATCGCCGAAGGGTTGATGCTGGACATGGAAGGCACGGTGGTGGAAGGCACCATGAGCAATCTGTTCATTGTGCGTGGCGGCGAGCTGTTGACCCCGCCACTGGATCGCTGTGGCGTCAGCGGTGCCATGCGCGCCTGTGTGCTGGATGCTGCGGCCAACCTTGCTATTCCCGCACGTGAAGCGCGGCTACTGCCGGACGAGCTGCTGGCGGCAGACGAGGCATTTGTCTGCAACAGCTTGGCCGGCATCTGGCCGCTGCGGCAGCTGGACGCTCGGCAGTGGCACGACTGGTCGCTGACCCGCCATCTGCAGCTTGCGTTACAGGACGGTAACTGAGCGGCACCGGGTTATATCATCGCGACAAACCACTCTTCGTGCCGTTGCAGGGCGGCCAAGGTAGGCCGTGCGGCGATGGCGGCTTGCAGCGCGGTATTGAAGCTGTCGGCATCGGTGATGGCGTCATAGATTTCCATCCAAGTATGCGCATCATCGCGACGTTGCAATAATCTGCCATGTATTCCGGTTTTTTCTTGAATTTCTTCCATTAGCGCCATGGCAATATGTTGCGTTGGCAGAAAATTGTCACCCACGCGGTAATACACATACAGCGAAGCTGGCATGGCCGTTCCTTTTGCAGCGCAAAAATAAGGTTATGATAGCCGCTCTTTCTTTAATGGCACGGGACAGCAGCATGCAGGTGGGTGAGGGCGGTTTGACCCTGGTGGTGATCGGCGTCGGCCTGATCGGCGGTTCGTTTGCGCTGGCACTGAAGCGCGCCGGCAAGGTGGCGCGGGTGATCGGTGTCGGCCGCTCTGCGGCCAACCTGCAGCGGGCAGTCGAGCTGGGGGTGATCGACGCCGCCAGCCACAGCGCCGCCGAAGCGGTGTGCCACGCCGATATCGTGCTGGTGGCGACGCCGGTGGGGCAGATGGGGCGGGTGTTCGCCGAGATCGCCCCGCATTTGCCGGCCCATTGCGTGGTGACCGACGGCGGCAGCACCAAGAGTGACGTGGTGGCGCTGCTGCGTCAGCATCTGCCCGCCCATCTGACCCACTGTGTGCCGGCGCACCCGATTGCCGGCTCCGATCTGTCCGGTGCTGCTGCCGCGCAGTACGGCCTGTACGACAACCGCCGCATCGTGGTGACGCCGCTGCCGGAAACCGACCCGGCCGCTGCCGATTTGGTGCGCGAGTTGTGGCAGGCGTGCGGCGCACGCGTGTACCAGATGAGTGCTGCCGAGCACGATGCGGTGTTCGCTACGGTAAGCCATCTGCCACACTTGCTGGCCTTTGCCTATGTGGATGCCATCGTCGGCAAGGCCGATGCCGAGCGCTGTTTCGATTTTGCCGCCACCGGCTTCCGCGATTTCACCCGTATTGCCGGCAGCCATCCGGAAATGTGGCGGGACATCGCGCTGGCCAATCGCGATGCGCTGCTGGTGGAGCTGGATGCCTTCCAGCGCACGCTGGACGCACTGCGGGCAGAGCTGAGTGCCGGCGATGCGGCGGCGATGACAACCCGCTTCGAGCGCGCCCGTAGTGCGCGCCAGGCCTGGCAGCAGAAATTCAACCGGGGTAACGCATGACCATCTGGGTAGATGCCGATGCCTGTCCCGGCGTGATCAAGGACATTCTGTTCCGTGCCGCCGAGCGTACCGGAGTAGCCACCGTGCTGGTGGCCAACCAGCTGCTGCGGGTGCCGCCATCGCCGCACATCCGTGCGTTGCAGGTGCCGGCCGGCTTCGACGTGGCCGATAACCACATCGCGCAGCAGGCGCAGCCGGGCGACATCGTCGTGACGGCGGACATTCCGCTGGCCGCTCAGGTGGTGGCCAAGGGCGCGCTGGCGCTCAATCCGCGCGGCGAACTGTACAGTGATGCCACCATCCGCGAAGCGCTGGCGCTGCGTAACTTCATGACCGAACTGCGCGACAGCGGCGTGCA
>CAMLGD010000020.1 GCA_946479405.1 uncultured Vogesella sp. | reverse complement strand
GGATGCCAATGTTTGCCTACCATGCAGTCATGCCTCGCCCCACAACGAACAGGAGCTTCACCATGATCCGCACCACCTGCACCGCCCTGCTGCTCGCCGCCGCCACCCTGGCTCAGGCCGCCCCCGTGACCGAACGCAATATCTCGTTGGCCGATGCCCACAAGCTGGCCGCCGACGCCGTGGCGCAGTGCCAGGCCAAGGGCTGGAACGTAGGTGTCAGCGTGGTGGACCGCGCCGGCAACCTGAAAGCCTTCGCCCGTGCCGACAACGCCGGCGCCCACACCATCGCCGCCAGCCAGGCCAAGGCCTTCACCTCCGCCTCCGCCAAGGCCCCGACGCTGGCGATGATGGAAAACGCGCAGAAGAACCCAGGTGCCGCCAACCTCACCGATATTCCGGGCTTCCTGCTGCTGGGCGGCGGTGTACCGCTGAAGGCCGGTAACGAAGTGATCGGTGCCATCGGCATCGGCGGCGCGCCGGGCGGCAATCTGGACGAGCAGTGCGCACTGGCGGCCATCGACGCCAACGCGGCGATGTTCAAGTAAGCGCTGCGCGGCCAACGTTGGCCGCATAAAGCGTAGTGACAACGCCCTTTCGTCACACGGAAGGGCGTTGTTTTATAAACCGGCCGGCCGCCGACTCACGCATCTCACTGGAACGGCCCGGCGTTGCCTGCTCCGGCTGTGTCCGAACAAAGCAGGTTGTCTGTCGCCGAAAACAACAAGGCCACGCCCGATGGGCGTGGCCTTGTGCTGTTCATCGCGCGCGGTGGCTCAGTCCGCCAGCGCCTGCCCCAGATCGGCAAGAATGTCGTCGATGTCCTCGATACCGATGGACAAGCGCAGCTGGCCCTCGCGGATACCCAACGCCGCCTTCTGCTCCGGCGGCATGCCGCCATGCGACATGGTGTAGCTGTGGTTGACCAGCGACTCCACCCCGCCCAGCGATTCGGCCAGCATGAACAGCTGCAGCTTGCCGGCGATGCGGCTGGCGGCGGCACGGCTGTTGTCCTTCAGGTACACGGTGACGATGCCGCCGAAACGGCGCATCTGGCGGCGGGCCAGCGCATGCCCCGGATGCTCCGGCAAGCCGGGAAAGAACACTTTGTCGATCGCCGGGTGGGTCTGCAGGAAGGCGGCCACTTTCTCGGCGTTGTCGCAGTGGCGCTCCATGCGCAGTGCCAGCGTCTTGATGCCGCGCAGGGTCAGGAAGCAGTCCTGCGGCCCCGGCACCGCGCCGGCGGCGTTCTGGATGAACTTGATCGCCTTGTACAGCTCGCTATCGCTCACTGCCACCAGCCCCAGCAGCACGTCGGAATGGCCGCCCAGGTATTTGGTGGCGGAATGCACCACGATGTCGGCGCCCAGCGCCAGCGGGTTTTGCAGGTAGGGAGTGGCAAAAGTGCTGTCTACCGCCACTTTCACGCCGTGCTGGTGGGCAATGGCGGACAGCGCGGCGATGTCCACCAGATTCAGCAGCGGGTTGGTCGGCGATTCCAGCCACAGCAGCTTGGTGTTGCTGCCGATCAGCGGCGCAAGGTTGGCCGCATCGGTCAGATCGGCAAAGGTGACGGTGATGCCCTGCGCCGCCATCACCTTGGTCAGCACGCGGTAGGCGCCGCCATACAGGTCGGCCACCGCGATCACTTCGTCGCCCGGCTGCAGCGTGGCGCGCAATACCGCATCCACCGCCGCCATGCCGCTGGCGAAGGCCAGGCCATGAGCAGCGCCTTCCAGTGCCGCCAGATTGGCTTCCAGCACCGCGCGCGTCGGCGTGCCGGTACGCGAGTAGGCAAAATCCAGCTGCTCGCCCACTTCGTCATGCGCGAAGGCGGAGGTCTGGTAGATCGGCGGCATCAGCGCGCGCTGGTGGCCGTGGTAGTCGTAGCCGGCATGGACGGCCTTGGTGGCGAATTTCATCGGCAACTCCGTAATCTTCGGGCTTGCGGCCAACGTTGGCCGCAAGCGTAATCAGCGCTGGTAAGCGCGCTGCAGTTTCACTTCCACCCGCTTCTGCACCTGCTCGAACACCGCGCTCAGCACCCAGTAGATGGCGGCGGCCATCAGGTACAGCGGCAAGGGCTGGAAGGTCTGCGCGATCAGGTCCTTGGTGCTCATCATCAGCTCGGACACGGTGATCACCGACACCAGCGAGGTGTCCTTGATCAGCGAGATCAGGCTGTTGGCCAGGCTGGGCACCGCCAGGCGCAGCGCCTGCGGCGCCACCACGTAGCGCATGCCCTGCCACCAGTTCAGCCCCAGCGACAGCGCGGCGTCCCACTGGCCGCGATCGACGCCGGCGATGGCGCCGCGCAGGCTTTCCGACAGGTAGGCGGCCACGTTCAGCGTCAGCGCCAGCACCCCGGCAGTCACCGGCTCGAACTCGATGCCCACCGACGGCAGGCCGTAGTAGATGACGAAAATCTGTACCAGCAGCGGCGTACCACGCATGGCGCTGACGTAGAACGCCACCAGCGGCGCCAGCAGCGGCACGCGCGCCACGCGCAGCAGTGCCACCGCGAAGCCCAGTACCAGCCCCAGCACCATGGAGATCACGGCAAAGAACAGCGTCAGCCCGGCCCCCTTGATCAACACCGGCAACGCGTCTTGGGCCAGTTGCAGCCAATCCATGTTGTTTCCTTCCCCGCCGCCCGCACGGGCCGCGTAGCTTGGTCCACAAATACAAACGCCTCCGCACTGCGCGGAGGCGTGGTTCAGGCGCCGATTTTAGCGTGCGGTCGGGGCCTTGGACACATCAATGCCAAACCACTTCACGGAAATCTTCTTGAAGCTGCCGTCCTTGTACAGCGCGTTCAGCGCGCCATCGATGGCGGTCTTGAACTTGGGGTTGCCCTTGGCGAACGGGATGCCCATCTGGGTAGCGCCGCCTACCGGTGCGCCGGCTTTCAGCGGCAGCTTGGCTTCTTTCAGCGCGAACGGGATCAGCAGGCTGTCGTTGACGGCGGCGTCGATGCGGCCCAGCGCCAGGTCTTGCAGAATTTCCGGTGCCGACGGGTAGAACTTGGACTCGATGCCGCCCTGCGCCTTCACCATCTCGGCGTAGTTGCTGCCCTGGGTCACGCCCATTTTCTTGCCGGCCAGATCGGCCAGGCTCTTGAAGCTGCGCTTCTCGTCCTTGCGCACGATCAGCTGCGCGCTGGAGATGGTGTACGGTACGGAGAAGTCGAACACTTCCTTGCGCTTGTCGGTGATCGACACCTGGTTCAGCACCACGTCGAACTTGCCACCCTGCAGACCAGCCAGCAGACCACTCCACTCACCGGTGATGAATTCCGGCTTCAGCTTCAGCTTCTTGGCCAGCGCCTCGCCCAGTTCCACTTCGAAACCGGTCAGCTTCTGCTCTTTGTCCTTGAAGTTGAACGGCGGGTAGGTGCCTTCCAGCGCAATTTTCAGGGTGCCGCGCTGATGCACGGTATCCAGCAGGTCGGCGGCAAAGGTATGAGCGGTGAGGCCGAGCAGGGTCAGCGCAAGCAGAGTCTTCTTCATCGTTGTTATTCCTTAAAGCTATTGATCGGCTAATCAATAAAACGAATGGCACTTTAACAAAATCACCGGCGCTACTCCAGCGCCGGCTTCTAACATATTTGACTATACAAATTCTGCCACGGTATAGCGCGCTTACCAGCCGTTTTCCAGCACCACCTGCCCCGGTGCGGCCAACCTTGCCAGCCGGCAGCCCTGTTGCTGCAACTGACGGTAGGTATCCATCACCATGCGTGGGTTGCCGCAGATCATGAAGCGCGACGCTTCCGGACTGATGACGAGGCCGGCCGCCGCCGCCAGGCTGCCATCGGCCAGCATCGCCGGAATGCGTCCGGACAGCGCCCCGGGCACTGCCTCGCGCGTGACCACCGGCAGGTACTGCAGCTTGTGGCCGTAGGCATCGCCATGCAGCGGGTGGTCACGTAGCGCGGCGATCTCGTCGCGGTACGCCAGCTCCACCCCTTCGCGCACGCAGTGCACCAGCACGATGTGCTCGAAGCGCTGCCACACGTCCTCCTGCTGCAGGATGGACAAGTACGGCGCCAGCCCGGTGCCGGTGGCCAGCAGCCACAGTTGCTCGCCGTCCGGCAGGCGGTCGGCGGTAAAGAAACCGGTGGCCTTGCGCTCCAGCAGCACCCGGTCGCCCTCGCCCAGCTGCGCCAGCCGGCTGGTGAACTGCCCGTCCGGCACCACGATGGAATAGAACTCCAGGTGCTCGTCCCACGGTGCCGACACCATGGAATAGGCACGCCACACCATGCTGCCATCGTCCAGCACATGCCCCAGCCGCGCGAACTGGCCAGGCACGAAGCGGAAGCCGTCCGGCCGCGTCAGGCGGAAACTCAGCAGCTTGTCGCTCCAGCGCTGCAGCCAGCTGATGCGCTCGGTAGTGAATTTGTCGTCCTGCACGGCGGCAGGTGCGGAAGAGGTAATCGACATGACGAATATCCGACTAATTTACTCGGATAATCATCCCTCAGCCGGGGCATTAATGCAAGCCATCCGCCGCGACCGCTGGCCGCACACAGCGTGGTCGCACAATAAAAAAAGCCACCGCATGCGGTGGCTTGGGTGACGACAGCACGCGGCCTCAGCCCGGCTGCCAGCCACCACCCAGCGCGGTGTACAGGCTGACTGCTGCCTGCAGCCGGGCCAGGCGGGCATCGGCCAGCGACTGCTCCAGCTGGAACACGCTGCGTTCGGCATCCAGCACTTCCAGATAGCTGCTGTAGCCGTTGTCGTAACGCAGGCGCGCCAGACGCAGTGCCTCGCGCATGGCATCCAGCTGCTTGCGCTGCGCCAGCTCGCTGTCGCGGCTGCTGCGTACCGCGGTGAGTGCGTCCAGGGTGTCGGCAAAGGCGGCTTGCACCGCTTTTTCGTAGCCGGCCAGTGCCTGCTTCTGCCGCGCGCTGGCGGCGGAGACATCGGCGGCGATGGCGCCATTGTTGAAGATCGGCGCCGCCAGATTGCCGGCAAAGTTCCACACCTGCGCCGGGCCGCTGAACAGCTGCGCCAGCTTCAGGCTTTCGCTGCCGATGCCGGCGGACAGGCCGATGCTGGGGAAGTAAGCCGCGCGCGCCACGCCGATGCGGGCGTTGGCCGCAATCAGCTGCTGCTCGGCCGCGGCGATGTCCGGGCGGCGCAGCAGCAGGTCGGACGGCAGATCACCCGGCACGCTTGGCGCTTCCGCCAGGCGCTCCAGTGGCTTGCCACGGCTCGGCGTCTGCAGCAACGCCCGTGGCGAGCGGCCCAGCAGCACCGCCAGCGCATGTTCGCTCTTGTCCACCGCCTGGCTGAGCTTGGGCACCGCCGCCTGCGCCGAGGCCAATTCGGCTTCGGCCTGCTTCAGCTCCAGTTCCGAGGTCATGCCGCCGTTGAAGCGCTTCTGGCGCAGCAGGAAGCTGTCCTCGCGCCCCTTCAGCGTGGCCTGCGCCGCCGCCAGCTGGGCGTCGAACGCCAGCAGCTGAAAGTAGGCATTGCTGACCTGCGCCGCCAGCGACAGCCGTGCCGCCGCCAGCGTGTATTCGCTGGCCGTCAGGCTGGCCGCCGCCGCTTCGCGCTGGCGGGACAGTTTGCCCCACAGGTCCAGCTCCCAGCTGGCGTTCAGCCCGGCCTGGTGGTAGCTGTACAGCGCGCCGCTGGCGCTGCTGTATTCCGAGCTTTGCGTGCGGCTGCTGCTCAGTTTGGCATCCACGCGCGGCAGCTGGCTGGCGCGGGCGCTGCCCAGCGCCGCCGCCGCCTCGTCCACCCGCGCCGCGGTCTGCTGCAGGTCGCGGTTGTAGCGCAGTGCTTCATCGATCAGCGCGTTCAGCTGGCTGTCACCGAAGCTCTGCCACCAGCTGGCATCCACGCGGGCGACCTGCTGGCCGGCCGGCAGCTCCAGCGCCGGGCGCTGGTAATCCGGTCCCACCGCGGCGCAGCCGGACAGCACCAGCGCCAGCAGCAGCGGCATCAGGGCATGTTTAGGCGTCATGGTCGGCTCCTTCCTGTTTCTGCTTGCCTTGACTCAGTTGCATGATCAGTTTGAAGAACAGCGGGATGAACAGCGCGGCGATGAAGGTTGCGGCCAACATGCCGCCGATCACGCCGGTACCGATGGCGTGGCGGCTGGCGGAGCCGGCACCGCTGGAAATCGCCAGCGGCACGCAACCCAGGATGAAGGCCAGCGAGGTCATCACAATCGGGCGGAAGCGCAGCTTGGCCGCCTCGATGGCTGCCTGCCCCAGCGGCATGCCTTCTTCCATCTTCAGCACCGCGAACTCCACGATCAGAATGGCGTTCTTGGCCGCCAGACCGATCAGCGTCACCAGCGCTACCTGGAAGTAGACGTCGTTGGCGAGGCCGCGCAGCCAGGTCGCCAGCAGCGCGCCGAACACCGCGAACGGCACCGCGGTCAGCACCGCGATCGGCAGGCTCCAGCGCTCGTACTGCGCCGCCAGGATCAGGAACACCATCACCAGCGCCACTACGAACACCATCGACGAGGAACCGCCGGTGGATTTTTCCTGGAACGCCGAGCCGGTCCACGCCAGGGTGTAGCCGTCAGGCAGCACTTCCTTCGCTACCTGCTCCATCGCTGCCAGTGCCTGGCCCGAGCTGTAGCCCGGTGCCGGACCGCCGACGAACTTGGCGGACGGGAAGGCGTTGTAGCGTTCGACGATTTCCGGACCGGTACGCTGCTCCACCGTCACCAGGCTGGTGAGCGGAATCATCTGCCCGCTGCTGGAGCGCACGAACACATTGGACAAGTCCGCCACGCTGTCGCGATAGTTGGCCTCGGACTGCAGCTGCACGGTAAAGATGCGGCCGAACTTGCTGAAGTCATTGACGTACAGCGAGCCGAAAGTGCTGCTCATGACATCAAACACATCGCTCACCGCCACGCCCAGTGCCTTGGCCTTGTCGCGGTCCAGCTTCACGTTCAGCTGCGGCACGTTGGCGGAGAAGGTGGTCTGCACCCCGGCCAGCTCCGGCCGCTTGGCCGCTTCCATCATCAGCTTCTGCGCCAGGCCGGCCAGCTCGCCGGAAGACGCACCGGCACGGTTCTGCAGGTAGGCTTCAAAACCGCCGGTAGACGACATGCCGGAAATCGGCGGCGGGTTGAATGCCAGCACCAGGCCTTCCGGTACGCGCATACCCTTGCCGAACACGTCACCCACCACCGCCTGCGCCGACAGGCCCGGCGCATGGCGCTCGTTCCACGGCTTGAGGGTGATGAAGGTCACGCCGGTGTTGCTGCGGTTGGAGCCGGACAGGATGTCGAAACCGGCAAAGCTCATCACGTCCTTCACCGCCGGGTTGGCCGCAATCTGCTTGTCGAAGCTGTTCATCACGCCCAGCGTACGGTTGATGGCGGCACCGTCCGGCAGGATGGTGGCGGCAATCACGTAGCCCTGGTCTTCTTCCGGCGCCAGCGACGACGGCACCAGCTTGAACAGCCATACCGAGGCGCCGATCAGTACGCCGAAGATGACCATCGCCAGCACCGCGCGGCGCAGCAGGAAGGCCACGCCACGGCTGTAGCGGCTGGTGAGGCGGTCGAAGAAGCGGTTGAAGGCTTCGAAGAAACGGTTGCTGTGCTGGTGCTCCGGCTTGAGCATCAACGCGCACAGCGCCGGGGTCAGCGTCAGCGCCACGATGCCGGAGATGGTCACCGAGATGGCGATGGTGATGGCGAACTGGCGATACATCTCGCCGGCGATACCACCGAGGAACGCAACCGGGATGAACACCGCACACAGCACCAGCACGATGGCGACCACCGGACCGCTGACTTCCTTCATCGCCTGCAGGGTGGCTTCATACGGCGGCTTGCCCTCCTGCATCATGATGCGCTCGACGTTCTCCAGCACCACGATGGCATCATCGACCACGATACCGATCGCCAGCACCATGCCGAACAGTGTCAGGGTGTTGATGGAATAGCCCAGCAGATACATGCCGGCAAAGGTGCCGACGATGGACACCGGCACTGCCAGACCCGGGATCAGCGTGGCGCGCCAGTTCTGCAGGAACAGGTACACCACCGCGAACACCAGCACCATCGCTTCGCCCAGCGTCTTCACCACTTCCTCGATCGACACTTCCACGAAGCGGGTGGTGTCGTACGGGATGGTGTAGGACAGCCCCTGCGGGAAGCGTGCGGCCAACTCGGCCATCTTGGCTTCCACTGCCTTGGCGGTGTCCAGCTGGTTGGCGCCCGGCGCCAGGTTGATACCGATCGGGATGGTGGACTTGCCGTTGTACTTGCCGAAGAAGTCGTACGACAACGCGCCCAGCTCCACCCGTGCCACGTCCTTCAGCCGCACCTTGGCGCCTTCGCTACCGGCGCGCAGGATGATGTTCTCGAACTCGGCGGCGTCGGTGAAACGACCCTGGGTGGTGATGGTGTAGGTGAAATCAGGCTTGCCCTCGGTCGGCGTGGCGCCGATCTTGCCGGCGGCAAACTGCGCGTTCTGCTCGCGAATGGCCTTGGCCACATCGCTTGGCGTCATGCCCAGTTGTGCCAGCCGGTCCGGCTTCAGCCAGATGCGCATGGCGTAGTCCTGGCCGGCAAAGTTGGTCACCTGGCCCACGCCCGGAATGCGCTTCAGTTCGTCCACCACGTTAAGCAGCGCGTAGTTGCTCATGAACAGGGTGTCGAAGCGCTGGTCCGGCGAATACAGCGCCACCACCTGCAGGAAGGTTGCCGCCTGCTTGCGCACGTTCACGCCCTGGCGGCGCACTTCTTCCGGCAGGGTGGTCAGCGCCGACTGCACGCGGTTGTTGACGTTGATGGCGGCCTGGTCCGGATTGGTGCCGATCTTGAAGGTCACCGTCACCGTCAGCCGGCCGTTACTGGCGCTGGACGACTGCAGGTACAGCATGTCGTCCACGCCGTTGATGGCCTGCTCCAGCGGCGAGGCCACGGTCTCGGCGATCACCTCGGCCGAGGCGCCCGGATAGGCGGTGGTAATCGCCACCGATGGCGGCACGATCTGCGGGTACTGTTCGACCGGCAGCGCGCGCATGCCGAAGAAGCCGGCCAGCACGATGACGATGGACAGCACCGACGCGAAGATCGGCCGGCGAATGAAAAAGGCTGAGAACATAGTGTGAGCTCCCCCGCCTTAGCCTTGTGCCGGCGCCGAAGCGGCAGCCTTGGCAGCCTGCGGCGCCACGCTGGCCCCCGGACGCAGCTTGATCAGATTATCCACGATCACCTTGTCGCCGGCTTTCAGTCCGTTTTCCACGATAAAACCACCGTTGGCCGCCGGCGTATCCGCCAGCTGCAGCGGACGCGGTTCCACCTTGTTGTCCTTGCCCACCACCCACACCAGCTTGCCCTGCTGGGTGGACAGCACGGCCTGCTGCGGCACCACCAGCGCGCTGACGCGCACCGCACCTTTCAGCTCCACACGCACGAACTGGCCGGCGCGCAACTGGTTCTGCGGGTTGGCAAAGGTGGCGCGCGCCGCCGAGGTACCGGTGGCCGGGTCGATGACGCGGTCGGCAAAATCGATCACACCGTCGCGACCGTACTGGCTGCCATCCGGCAGCTTCAGCGACACGGTGTAGCGGTTGCCGGCCGGCAGGCGCAGCTTGCCTTCGCTGGACAGTTTCTGGTTCTTCAGCACGTCATTGTCGGACAGCGAGAACTTTACGTAGATCGGATCCAGTTGCGAGATCTTGGTCAGCAGGCTGCCTTCGCCGGCCTGCACCAGGCTGCCCTCGGAGCGTACCTCGGCACTGGTGATGCCGGAAATCGGCGCCGTCACCCGGGTGTAGTCCAGGTTGATTTGCGCGGTCTTCAAGGCGGCGCGTGCGGCGGCGACCGAGGCCTTGGCGCTGGCCAGCGCCGCCACCGCATCGTCGCGGTCTTTCTGGCTGACGGCGTTTTCCTTGAACAGCGGCAGCACGCGGTCGTAATCCTGCTGTGCACGGATCAGCTTGGCGTCTTCCAGCTTCAGCGCGGCGGCGGCCTGCTCCATCGCCGCCTGGTACGGCGCCTGGTCGATCTGGAACAGCAGCTCGCCGGCTTTCACCGCCGAGCCCTCGGTATAGGCACGTTTTTGCAGGATGCCGGATACGCGGGCGCGCACTTCCACTTCACGCGAACCGCTGGTCTGAGCCACGTATTCGGTGGTGACCGGCACATCGGCCGGCTTCATTTCCACTACGCTCACCGGCATCGGCGGCATATTGCCGCCGGCACCGGCGTGTTGGGCCTGCTGTTGGCCGCAGGCAGCAAGCAGGGCTGCCAGCGGCAGCAGTACCAGCGTGTGGCTAGGCTTGATGGTTATCACGGAGGGCTCCTTGATGGGTGAGGGTCCTGATGATGGTGCTTGGTAAGTAAGGCTTTTGACGCTACGGCCAGGCGCTATAAATCAAGCAGCCAAACTGGCTGGTCGCCGACATGTTTCACAGTAGTTTAAGCAGTTGCAATCGGCATGCCTGCATATTGCCAGCTTGGCCAGTAAATCGCATGTCATTGACAGTTATTAACGATAAGAACATTGGCAGCAGCGTAAAGATGGCGAATAATACATACATCCGTGTACGTATGTAAACAAAGCGGCTGCGTTGGCTGGCGTTTATCGCTATTCTTACGCCCGCCGCAAAAACCCTGTCCCCATCATGGCCCGCAAGACCCGAGAAGAAGCCGAACAAACCCGCCACCTGCTACTGGATACCGCCGAACGCGTGTTCTGGGAAAAAGGCGTGGCCGCTACGTCGCTGGCCGATATCGCCTCCGCGGCGGGGCTGACCCGTGGCGCGATCTACTGGCACTTCGACAACAAGCTGGCCCTGTTCACCGCCATCTGCGACCGCATCAAGCCCGAGCTGGAACATATGGACGCGCTGCTGCTGGATACCGGCATCAACCCGGCGGTGCGGCTGTGGCGCCACGCCACCGGCATGTTCGAACTGGTGCGCAGCAACGAGCGGCTGCGCCGCATCTGCGGCATTCACCATATCGGCTGCGAGCAGGTCGGCGAGATGGCGCCGCTGCTGCTGGAACAGATCAGCTGGACGCAGGAAAAACAGAGCATGCTGCAGCAGGTGCTGGAGGAAGCCGCCCAGGCCGGCCAGCTGCGTGACGGCATTCAGCCGCGGCTGGCGGCGCTGGGGCTGCACTCGCTGTACGGCGGGCTATGTCATAGCTGGATGATCAATCCGGAAGACAACACTGTTCACCAGCATGTCTGCAATCTGTTAAGCCCTTATTTTGTAGGGATTTTCCGTGATCACTGCTGGCTAGATGCCCCTGCAGTGGAGCCCTGATTCGCGTATACTGCCGGCCTTTCCCGTATTTACAATCCCCAGACATCAATGAGCCACGCGATTAGCATCGAGTCGGTCAGCAAGCGTTTTGGCACGCTGCAGGCCCTGGATGACATCAGCTTCACGGTTGCCCACGGCGAGTTCTTTGCCCTGCTCGGCCCCAACGGCGCCGGCAAAACCACCCTGATTTCCGCCATGGGCGGCCTGTCGCGCCCGGACAGTGGCCGCATCCGCATCATGGGCCACGACGCCGTGACCGAAACGCGCGCCGCACGCATGCAGCTGGGGGTGGTGCCACAGGAACTGGTGTTCGACCCGTTCTTCACCGTGCGCGAAACGCTGATCTTCCAATCCGGCTATTTCGGTATCCGCCACAACGATGCCTGGGTCGACGAACTGCTGTTCAAGCTGGGACTGACCGACAAGGCCAATACCAATATGCGTGCACTGTCCGGTGGCATGAAGCGCCGGGTGATGGTGGCGCAGGCGCTGGTGCACCGCCCGCCGGTGATCGTGCTGGACGAACCCACCGCCGGTGTGGATGTGGAACTGCGCCAGAGCCTGTGGGCGTTTGTGCAGGAGCTGAACGACGCCGGCCACACTATCGTGCTGACCACGCATTACCTGGAAGAAGCCGAAACGCTGTGCAGCCGCATCGCCATGATGAAAAAGGGCAAGCTGATCGCGCTGGAAGCCAAGGACAAGCTCTTGGCCCGCAGTGCCAGCCGCGAGATTGCGCTGAAATTGTCCGCCCCGCTGCCGGCAACGTTGGCCGCAGATTTCCAGGCGCGCGAAGTGGACGGCAGACAACTACTGACCCTGCCCGACATCGCCCGCCTGGAGGACGTGCTGCGCGAGCTGCGCCTGGCCGCGGTGGACGTGCGCGAACTATCGGTGCATGAAACCGATCTGGAGCAGGTATTCGTGGAACTGATGCACGGGGGTAAGCAGTGATGCAAGGCTTCCTTACCCTGTTCAAGAAAGAAATCCTGCGCTTCTGGAAGGTGGCGTTCCAGACCGTGGCCGCGCCGGTGCTCACCGCCCTGTTGTACCAGCTGATCTTCTCGCACGTGCTGTCTCGGCATGTGGAGGCCTACCCCGGCGTGAGCTACACCGCGTTCCTGATTCCCGGTCTGGCGATGATGTCGATGGCGCAGAACGCCTTTGCCAATAGCTCGTCCAGCCTGATCCAGTCCAAGATCACCGGCAATATCGTGTTCCTGCTGCTGCCGCCGCTGTCGGCGCTGGAATTTTTCGCCGCCTACCTGCTGGCTTCGGTGGTGCGCGGCATGGTGGTAGGCGCCGGTGTGCTGCTGGTCACCGCCTGGTTCGGCCTGCCGCTGCCGGCCAACCCGCTGTGGGTGCTGCTGTTTGCCGCCCTGGGCTGCGGCGTACTGGGCACGCTGGGCATCATCGCCGGCATCTGGGCGGATAAGTTCGACCAGTTGGCCGCGTTCCAGAACTTCATCATCATGCCGCTGACGTTCCTTTCCGGTGTGTTCTATTCCATCGCCGGCCTGCCGCCGCTGTGGAAAGCCATCTCGCACCTGAACCCGGTGTTCTACATGATCGACGGCTTCCGCTACGGCTTCTTCGGCCAGGCTGATGTCTCGCCGTGGTTGGCCGCAGCGGTGGTGGGCGGCAGCTTCCTGCTACTGTCCACCTGGGCCTTGCATTTGCTGCGCAGCGGTTACAAATTACGCCAGTAACGACGTTATATCCGGCCGCGCGGCAGCACGCCGCGCACCGACAACAATAGCTTTCAGACAGGATACTTCCATGGTTAGTGCAAATTACATCCAGGACGTCATCAGCGCCGGCCTGCCCTGTGACTTCATCCAGGTGAACGGCGACGACGGCACCCATTTCGACGCCGTGATCGTCAGCCCGGAGTTTTCCGGCCGCAATCGCGTCCAGCGTCATCAACTGGTATACAAGGCGCTGGGCGACCGCATGCGTGCGGAAATTCATGCGCTGTCGATGAAAACGCTGAGCCCGGAAGAGTGGGCACAACAACAAGGCTGAATCGAATAATGGACAAACTGGTCATCCAGGGCGGCACTGGCCCGCTCAATGGCGAAATCCGCGTCTCCGGCGCCAAGAACGCCGCGCTGCCCATTCTGTGTGCCGGCCTGCTGACGGCCGACACGCTGAAACTCTCCAACGTGCCGATGCTGCGCGACGTGTTCACCACCCAGAAGCTGCTGCAGGGCATGGGCGTACGGGTGATGACCGATAACGTGCAGGAAGTGGAAATCACCGCCGCCAGCCTGGATACCCTGGTGGCGCCGTACGAGCTGGTGAAAACCATGCGCGCCTCCATTCTGGTACTCGGCCCGATGCTGGCGCGCTACGGCGAAGCCACTGTGTCGCTGCCCGGCGGCTGCGCCATCGGCAGTCGCCCGGTGGATCAGCACATCAAGGGTCTGGTAGCCATGGGCGCCGAGATCTCCATCGAGCACGGTTATGTGAAGGCCAAGGCCAAGCGCCTGCGCGGTGCGCATATCGTGATGGACATGGTCACCGTCGGCGGCACCGAGAACCTGCTGATGGCCGCCGCACTGGCGGAAGGCACCACCATCCTGGAAAACGCCGCGCGCGAGCCGGAAGTGGTGGACCTGGCCAACTGCTTGGTGGCGATGGGCGCCCGCATCCAGGGCATCGGCAGCGACAAGATGGTGGTGGAAGGCGTGGAGCGCCTGCACGGTGCCGAATATGCGGTGATGCCGGACCGCATCGAGGCCGGCACCTTCCTGGTAGCCGGTGCCATGACCCGCGGCCACGTGGTACTGCGTAATGCCGCACCGCGCGCCATGGACGTGATTCTGGACAAGCTGGCGGAAACCGGCGCCGTGATCGAGTGCGGCGATGACTGGATCTCGCTGGACATGAAGCGCCGCCCGAAAGCCGTCAACGTGCGCACCATGCCGCACCCGGGCTTCCCCACCGACATGCAGGCGCAGATGATGACGCTCAACACCATCGCCGAAGGTGCGGCGGTGATGACCGAAACCATCTTCGAAAACCGCTTCATGCACGTGCCGGAACTGAACCGCATGGGCGCCAGCATCGAAGTGGAAGGCAATACCGCCATCGTCAAGGGCGTGGACAAGCTGTCCGGTGCCACGGTGATGGCCACCGATCTGCGCGCCTCCGCCAGCCTAGTGATCGCCGGCCTGGCTGCCGAGGGTGAAACCACCGTCGACCGCATCTATCACCTGGACCGCGGCTACGAGCATATCGAAGCCAAGCTCAACGGCGTGGGCGCCAATATCACCCGCGTCGGCTGACTTCCGGCCCACGGATACCACACCAAGCCCCGCAAGGGGCTTTTATTTTTTTAAACATACAGATAAGGCTTTGCTGAATTCCATCCCGCGTTTACCATAATTTGATCAAACAATAATAGTTTCGACCTGAAAATGTCGCAAGACTGCCTAGCAAAGCCCCCTGACAGAAATTGGCATTGATTAAATTAAACACGGAGAAACAGCATGCCCAAGAGTATCAAGGCCAAGCTGCTGACGGGGGCCGGCCTGCTGGTACTGATCGGCTTTGCCGCCATCACCGGCCTGAACAGCTGGCTGGCACTACAACAAGCCGAAGACAGCGTATTGCAACAGGCGCGCACCCAGGCACAGGGCGAGGCCAACAAGCTCAGCATGCTGCTGGAGCGCAGCTACACCGCGGTGGAAGGGTTGGCCGCCGCCATGCAGGCACTGCCGGACAGCGCTGCGCCGCAACCGCGCCAGCTGGCCAGCGCCCAGACGCGCGCGCAGCTGCCGCAGCACCCGGAGGCTGTCGGCATCTTCACGCTATGGGAGCCCAATACCCTGGACCAGCGCGATAGCGAACTGGCCGGCAAGCCGGAAAACGGCGCCAACGGCCGCGCCGGGGTGTACTGGTACCGCAAAGAAGGCAAGGAAGGCGTGGTATGGGGTGCCGACAATGTCGATGGCGACGAGTACTACGCCGGCCCCAAAAACCTGCGCCAGCCGGTACTGACCGAGCCGTACGAAGACCGTGACATCAAGGTGCTGATGGCCACCCTGTCCTACCCGGTACTGCGCCACGGCCAGTTCGCCGGTGTCGCCGGACTGGACATGGGACTGGGGCAGCTGCAGCAGTTGGCCAATGCCGTACATCCGTATGGCGATGGCTACATGACCATCTACGCCAACAGCGGCCTGATCCTGGGCGCACCGGACAAGAGCAGCGTCGGCAAGGCCGATGCCACGCTACCCGATGCCGCCAGGGCGGCGATTCGCGGTGGCCAGGCCTTCGACTACCGCGCTGACGACAGCCTGCATTTCATCCAGCCGATCCAGGTTGGCCGCACCGCCCACCCGTGGGCGCTGCGCATTTCCATTCCGCAGCACAGCGCCTTTGCCGACACCCGCGCCGCCATCATCAAATCGGCGCTGCTCAGCCTGGCGGCGCTGCCCATCATCCTGCTGGCGCTGGGGCTACTGCTGGGGCGGCTGATCGCACCACTGAGCCGGCTGCAGACCGCGCTGTCCGAGCTATCCAGCGGTGACGGCGACCTCACCCGCCAGCTGGCGATCAGCGGCCAGGACGAGATCGGCGCCTCGGCCGGCGCCTTCAACCGCTTCAGTCAGTCGCTGCGCCAGATGCTGCTGGAGGTGCGCGAGCGTACCGAGCAGGTACACGACGCGGTGGCGGCGCTAGCCAGCGAGACCAGCGACATCAGCACCCATTCCGGGCAGCAGGCGCGCGCCGCCACCTCTACCGCCAGCAGCGTGGCGCAACTGTCCAGCAGCATTGGCCGCATTGCCGAAGCCGCCAACCAGGCTGAGCGCGCGGTACACGATGCCGGCGACGAAGCGGAACAGGTGGCCGATAGCGTGCACTCCACCGCCCGCGAAATCGGCCGCATCGCCGACACCATCCGCAGCGTCGGCAATGTGCTGGAACACCTGGAAAACCGCTCTACCCAGATCAGCGGCATCGTGCAGGTGATCAAGGACATCGCCGAACAGACCAATCTGCTGGCGCTGAACGCCGCCATCGAGGCCGCGCGCGCCGGCGAGCAGGGTCGCGGCTTTGCGGTAGTGGCCGACGAGGTTCGCAAACTGGCCGAGCGCACCGCCGGCGCCACGGTGGAAATCGCCGGCAGCATCCGCCAGATCCAGGAGGAAACCGCCAGCGCCTCCGGCAGCATGGATGCCGCCATCCGCCAGGTGGAAAACGGCGTCACCCTGGCCGAGCGTGCCGCCGGCGCCATCGAGCAGATCCGCGAGCACAACCGTGGTGTGCTCGGCACGGTTACCGACATCGCCCAGGCCACCGCCGAGCAATCCGGCGCCAGCCGCGAGATCGCACACCACATCGAACACATCCACGCCATGACCGACGACACCGACGCCTCGCTGCAGCACGCCAACAGCGCGGTGGGCGAACTGCGCCGGCTGGCAGACGAGTTGCAGGCGCTGCTGGCGCGCTTCCGGCTATAACAAGGTTGGCCGCATGCGGCCAACCTTGGACGCAAAAAAGGCGCTGCATTTGCAGCGCCTTTTTTCCCAGCCAGACTGGTTTACAACCCGTCGAAAGTACACACGGTGAACAATGGCACCTGCGCCTCGCGCATCAACTGGCCGCCTCCCAGCTCAGGCAGTTCGATGATGGCCGCGGTTTCGACCACCTCCGCACCCATGCGGTGCAGCAGCTTGTAGCCGGCCATCATGGTACCGCCGGTGGCGATCAGGTCATCCACCAGCACCACACGGTCGCCCGGCTTGCAGGCGTCGGTATGCATTTCCACGGTAGCGTTGCCGTATTCCAGCTCGTATTCCTCTTCCACCGTGGTGAACGGCAACTTGCCCTTCTTGCGGATGGGGATGAAGCCGACGTTCAGCTCGTAGGCCAGCACCGAGCCGATGATGAAGCCGCGCGCGTCCAGCCCCGCCACCATGTCGATGTTCTCGCCCATGTAGCGGTGCACGAACACGTCGATCAGCATGCGGAAGGTCTTGGGATTCTGCAGCAGCGGCGTAATGTCGCGGAACATCACCCCTTCGTGCGGCCAGTTGGGCACGGTGCGAATCCAGCCCTTGAGATAGCTGGCGTAATCCAGATTGCTGAGGTTTTCCATCTTGCTACCTTAGAACATCGCCAGTTTCACGACCCACAGGCCGGCGATCACCAGCACCGCCGGCTTCAGATCGGCAAAACGGCCGGACAGAATCTTGATGGCGGCGTAGCTGATAAAGCCGAACGCGATACCGTCGGCGATCGAGAAGGTGAACGGCATCGCCACTGCGGTCATCACCGCCGGGGCGGACTCGGTCAGGTCGTCCCAGTTGATTTCGGCCAAGCCGCGGGTCATCAGCACGGCGACGTAGCACAGTGCCGGCGCGGTGGCGTAGGCCGGTACGGTTTTCGCCAGCGGCGAGATCCACAGGCAAGCCAGGAACAGGATCGCCACGACTACGGCGGTGAGGCCGGTACGACCACCCACGGCGGTACCCGCTGCCGATTCAATATAGGCGGTAGTGGACGAAGTCCCCATCACCGCACCGGCGGTGATCGCCACCGAGTCGGCCATCAGCGCACGTTTCAGGCGCGGCAGCTTGCCATCCTTGTCCAGTAGGCCGGCACGGTGCGACACGCCCACCAGGGTACCGGTGGTGTCGAACAGGTCGACAAAGAAGAACACGAAGATCACGCCCAGCAGGCCGGCGGTCAGTGCGCCATTCAGATCCATGTGCATGAAGGTCGGCGCCATGCTCGGCACCGGCGCTACCACGCCTTCGAACTTGGACAGCCCCAGCGCGATGGACAGTGCGGTCACGGTCAGAATGCCGATGATGATGGAGCCATGCACGCGGCGGTATTCCAGCGCCACGATGATGAAGAAGCCCAGAATGGCCAACAGCACGCGCGGGTCATGCAGATCGCCCAACGTCACCAGCGTGGCCGGGTGATCCACCACCACACCGGCGTTCTTCAGCGCGATGATGGCCAGGAACAGACCGACACCGGCGGAAATCGCGAACTTCAGCGACTGCGGAATGGCGTTGACGATGGCCTCTCGCACCTTGAACAGGCTCACCGCCAGGAACACGATGCCGGAGATGAATACCGCGCCCAGCGCCGCCTGCCACGGTACGCCCATGCCCTTCACCACGGTGAAGGTAAAGTAGGCGTTCAGGCCCATGCCCGGCGCCAGTGCGATCGGGTAGTTGGCCACCAGGCCCATGATGGCGGTGCCCAGCGCCGCGGCCAGGCAGGTGGCCACGAACACGGCATTGAAATCCATGCCGGTGATCGACAGGATCGCCGGGTTGACGATGACGATGTAAGCCATCGTCAGGAAGGTGGTAAAGCCGGCAATCACTTCGGTTTTAACGTCGGTGCCGTGCTCTTTAAGCTTGAAAAAGCTTTCCAGCAGCATCTTGTGCGCTCCCTCGTCCTCGCAACGGACGTAACATGTTGAAAAACGCGCGATTCTACCCTGAAACGCTCGTTTGTGGTTTGCGTTGACGACGCGAGGGGCTGCTTTAATCGTGCCCGGCGCTTGTGGTATCCTGAAATATTGCTCAGTCAGTTTCGGGATCCGTTTCATGTCGCAAGCTCAAGGCACGATTTTCATCGTGGTTGCCCCTTCCGGCGCCGGCAAGACCTCGCTGGTCGCCGCGCTGCTCCAGGCCGAACCCGGCGTCGAGCTGTCGGTGTCGTACACCACCCGCGCGCCGCGCGAGGGTGAGGTGGACGGCAAGAGCTACCACTTTGTCGATCGCAGCCGTTTCGAGGGCATGATTGCGGAAGGCGATTTCCTGGAATACGCCGAGGTATACGGCAACTACTACGGCACCAGCGCGCGCTGGTTGCGCGAAAGGTTGGCCGCAGGCCACGACGTGCTGCTGGAAATCGACTGGCAGGGCGCGCGCCAGGTGCGCAAGGTGTTCCCGGAGGCGGTTGCAGTGTTTATTCTGCCGCCGTCGATCGCGGTACTGGAAAGCCGCCTGCGTGGCCGCGCCACCGACAGCGAGGACGTGATCGCCCGTCGCCTGTCCGAGGCCCGCGCCGAAATCGACCTGGTTGCCGATTACGACTACGTGATCGTCAACGATGACTTCGCCACCGCCCGCCAGGACCTGATCAGCGTTATCCGCTGTCAGCGCCTGCAGGCCGGCAAGCAGTTGTCGCGTCACGACGATGCCATCGCCGCGATGCAATCGCCGCGCTAGGGCTTTATCCGGCGCGTGCAATCCCTTATCGTTTGTCCATTCTTGTAAGTGAGATCCATCATGGCCCGCATCACTGTTGACGATTGCCTGGAACGCATCCAGAACCGTTTCGATCTGACCCTGGCAGCCGCCTATCGTGCGCGCCAGATTGCTTCCGGCGCCACCTCCTTCGTGGAACAAGGCCGTAACAAGCCGACCGTGGTAGCACTGAAAGAAATCGCCGACGGCCACGTTGGCAGCGAAGTACTGACCCGCACCAAGAGCTGATCTGATCCATGAGCATGGAAACCGCCGCCATTGACTACCACGCCCTCGTCGAGTCCGAGGCGGCGGCCCTGTTCGAGGCGGCGGCGCAGTATCTGAAGCCGGAAGACGTGCAACTGCTGCGGCAGGCATTCGAGACCGCGCGTGAAGCGCACGAAGGTCAGACCCGCAAAAGTGGCGAACCATACATCACCCACCCGCTGGCGGTAGCCACCATGCTCAGCGAGTGGCGGCTGGATGCCCAGGGCTTGGCCGCAGCGCTGATGCACGATGTGCTGGAAGACACCGGCGTCACCAAGCCGACACTGGTGGAACAGTTCGGCCGCACCATCGCCGATCTGGTGGATGGCCTGTCCAAGCTGGAAAAGCTGGAGTTCCAGAGCAAGGAAACCGCGCAGGCGGAAAACTTCCGCAAGATGGTACTGGCGATGGCGCGCGACATCCGCGTCATCATCGTCAAGCTGGCTGACCGGCTGCACAATATGCGCACGCTGGATGCCATGCGCGAAGACAAGCGCCAGCGCATCGCGCTGGAAACGCTGGAAATCTATGCACCGATCGCCAACCGCATCGGCTTGAACAAGGTCTATCGCGAACTGCAGGACCTGGCGTTCAAGCATCTGTACCCGCACCGCTACCAGGTGCTGTCCAAGGCAGTACGTGCCGCGCGCGGCAATCGGCGCGAAGTGGTGGACAAGATCCTGCGCGCCGTCAGCCAGCGGTTGGTGGAGTCCAATATCGAGGCCACCATCAAGGGCCGCGAAAAGAATCTCTACAGCATCTACAAGAAAATGCAGGAAAAGCACCTGTCGTTTTCCGAGGTGCTGGACATCTACGGCTTCCGCATCATCGTCAAGGACAACCCCAGCTGCTACCTGGCGCTGGGAGCTCTGCACAGCCTGTACAAGCCGATTCCGGGCAAGTTCAAGGACTACATCGCCATTCCCAAGGGCAATGGCTACCAGAGCCTGCACACCACCCTGTTCGGTCCGTTCGGCACGCCGGTGGAAATGCAGATTCGCACCCGCGAAATGAACGCGGTGGCGGAAGCCGGCATTGCCTCGCACTGGATGTACAAATCCGGCGACGCCAGCATCGATGCCGCCAAGCAGCGCACCCACCAGTGGCTGCAGAGCATCCTCGACATGCAGGCGGAAAGCGAGGACGCGGTCGAATTCCTGGAACACATCAAGATCGACCTGTTCCCGGATGAGCTGTACGTATTCACCCCCAAGGGCAAGATCATCGTGCTGCCGCAAGGCTCCACCCCGGTGGACTTCGCCTATGCGGTACACACCGACGTCGGCCATCGCTGCATTGCCGCCCGCGTCAACCACAACCTGGTACCGCTGCGCACCGCGCTGCGCAATGGCGACACGGTGGAGATCATCACCTCCACTCAGGCCAAGCCCAACCCGTCCTGGCTCAATTTCGTGCAAAGCGGCCGCGCCCGCTCCGGTATTCGCAACTACCTGAAAACCCTGCAACAGCAGGACGCGGTGCTGCTGGGACAGAAGCTATTGCGCCAGGCCGCCAGCGCGCTGTCGCCGTTTGAACTGGAACTCACTCCCGAGCTGGAAGACGCGCTGATGCGCAAGCTGGGGGAGCACAATCGCCGCTTCAACGACGTGCTGATCGACATCGGCACCGGCAAACAGCTGGCCGCCGTGGTGGCGCGCAAACTGCTGGAGGTTTCCGGCCAGCAACCGGGTGAACAGAGCATCGGCCCGATCGCGGTACGCGGCAACGAAAGCGGCGGCATCCACCTGTCCAATTGCTGCAATCCGATTCCGGGCGACCAGATCGTCGGCGTGATCCGCAAGGACCAGGGACTGATGATTCACCGCAGCGACTGCAGCAACGTGCAGCGCATCGAGGCGGACAAGCTGCTGGAAGTGCGCTGGGAAGCGCAAAAAGAGCGCATGTTCGGCGTCAACATCAGCATCATCGCCTTCAACCAGCGTGGCGCGCTGGCCGATATCGCCGCCGCCATTTCCCACGCCTCGGCCAATATCGAGACCGTGGACACGCAGGACAATCACAGTAACGACGGCTACATCCACATTCACTTCCGTCTGCAGGTGGAAAACCTGCCGCACCTGGAAAAGGTGCTGGCCGCCGTGCGGCTGGTGGATGTGGTGCAGCGCGCAGAACGACGCTAAACCGACATGCCCAGCATCCAGCTCAACGGCGAAAGCCGCCAGTTCGACACCTCCGTCACTACCCTTGCCGCCCTGGTTGCCGCCCTTGATCTGGGCGGCAAGCGCATTGCCATCGAGCGCAACGGCGAAATCGTGCCACGCAGCCAGCATGCCAGCACCCCGCTGCTGGATGGCGACGCACTGGAAATCGTGGTGGCAGTCGGCGGCGGCTAAGACAGACACCAGAACCAATATCCAAAAGGGACAACAGCGTGCAACAAGATGCATTGGTGATTGCCGGCAAGAGCTATCAATCACGCCTGCTGGTCGGCACCGGCAAGTACAAAGATTTCCAGCAAACCGCCGAAGCACTGGATGCCTCCGGCTGCGACATTGTTACTGTCGCCATTCGGCGCGTGAACCTTGGCCAGAACGCCAACGAGCCGAATTTGCTGGACTTTTTGCCGAAAAACCGGTATACACTGCTGCCCAACACGGCGGGCTGCTACAGCGCCGAGGATGCGGTACGCACCCTGCGCCTGGCCCGCGAACTGCTGGACGACCACCGACTGGTCAAACTCGAAGTACTGGGCGACCCGAACAACCTATTCCCCAATGTACGCGAAACGCTGCAAGCCGCCGAGACGCTGGTCAAGGAAGGCTTTGACGTGATGGTGTACACCTCGGACGATCCGATTGTCGCCCGAGAGCTGGAGCAGATCGGCTGTTGCGCCATCATGCCGCTGGCCAGCCTGATCGGCTCCGGCATGGGAATTCTGAACCCGTGGAACCTGCAACTCATTATCGAGCAATCGCAGGTACCTGTATTGGTGGATGCCGGCGTCGGCACCGCCTCTGATGCCGCCATCGCCATGGAACTTGGCTGTGACGGCGTACTGATGAATACCGCCATTGCCGCCGCACAAGACCCTGTGCGGATGGCAATGGCCATGAAACTGGGAGTCCAGGCCGGGCGTGAAGCCTATCTGGCCGGACGGATGCCTAAACGCTTTTATTCGGCGACACCTAGCTCGCCACGTGAGGGGGTGATCTCTTCCCGTCAGGGATGATGCGCAGTGCACACTTTTAGCCGTTGCCACGCATCCAGCTTTTACAAAAGCTACAACGTTGTTTACAATAGTCATTTCCCTCGGGGCGAACCGCTCATGACATTCGCCTCAAGCCAAAGAATTTAAGGACTTCAGCTAAATGCCGACTATCCGCGTTAAAGAGAATGAGCCGTTTGAAGTTGCAATGCGTCGCTTCAAGCGCGCAATCGAAAAAACCGGTCTGCTGACCGAACTGCGCGCCCGCGAGTTCTACGAGAAGCCGACCGCTGAGCGCAAGCGCAAGAAAGCTGCTGCCGTGAAGCGTCACTACAAGCGCATCCGCAGCCAGCAACTGCCGCCGAAGCTGTACTAAGCTTTAACGGCTGCTCGCCAAAAACCGCAGGAGTGTCCTGCGGTTTTGTCATTTACGTTGGCCGCAAGCATTGCGGCCAACTTTGCCTTTAGTCTGGACACGATCATGAGCCTGAAAGCCCGCATTGCCGACGACATGAAAACCGCGATGAAAGCCCGCGACACCGAGCGCCTAGCCACCATCCGTCTGCTGATGGCCGCCATCAAGCAGAAGGAAGTGGACGAGCGTATCGAGCTGGACGATGCCGCCATCAGCGCCGTGATCGACAAGATGGTCAAGCAACGCCGCGACTCCATCACCCAGTACGAAGCAGGCAATCGCCCGGACCTGGCTGCCAAGGAACAGGCTGAACTGGTGGTGCTGCAGGACTACATGCCGCAGCCGCTGAGCGAAACCGAGATCGAAACCATCATCGATGCCGCCATCACCAGCACCGGAGCCGCCGGCGCCAAGGACATGGGCAAGGTTGTTGGCGTGGTAAAACCGCAGGTAGTTGGCCGCGCCGATATGGGCGCAGTGTCAGCACGCATCAAAGCCAAGCTGGCAGGCTAAGCCCGCCGGATGATTCCGCAGGACTTCATCGATCAGCTCTTGGCCCGCGTCGACATCGTCGACGTGGTGGATCGTTGCGTCCCGCTGAAAAAGGGCGGCCAGAACTACATGGCCTGCTGCCCGTTCCACAAGGAGAAGTCACCCTCCTTCACTGTCAGCCCCAGCAAGCAGTTCTACCACTGCTTCGGCTGCGGCGCGCACGGCTCCGCCATCGGTTTTGTGATGGAGTACCAGGGGTTGCCATTTGTCGACGCGGTAAAATTCCTGGCAGAAAGTATCGGCATGCCGGTGCCGGAACAGGAACGTGCAGCTAACCCCGAGGCAGTACGCGTCGCCCGTGCCAAGCAGCTGTCGCTGGAAGACGCCCTTACTCGCGCCGCTGCATTTTACAAACAGCAGTTGAAAAGCGCGCCCAATGCCATCGCCTACCTGAAAGGCCGCGGCCTGACCGGCGAGATTGCGGCCCGCTACGGCTTGGGCTATGCCCCGGACGGCTGGCAGAACCTGGAAGCTATCGTCAGCGACTACAACGACAGTGCGCTGGTGGACAGCGGCTTGGTGATCGTCGCCGAAGACAGCGGCCGTCGCTACGATCGCTTCCGCGACCGGGTGATGTTTCCGATCCGCAACCAGCGCGGCGCCATCATCGGCTTCGGCGGCCGCGTACTCGGCAAGGGCGAGCCCAAATACCTGAACTCCCCCGAGACTGCGTTGTTTGAAAAAGGGCGCGAACTATACGGCCTGTACGAAGCGCGGCAAGCCGTTCGCAATGTCGGCGCCGTACTGGTGGTGGAAGGCTATATGGACGTGGTGGCGCTGGCGCAGTTCGGCGTGGACTACGCCGTAGCCACCTTGGGGACCGCCACTAGCGGTGAGCACGTGCGCAAGCTGCTGCGCCACGCCGATCAGGTATATTTCTGCTTCGACGGCGACAAGGCCGGGCAGAAAGCCGCCTGGCGCGCGCTGGAAAACAG
>CAMLGD010000019.1 GCA_946479405.1 uncultured Vogesella sp. | reverse complement strand
ACGCGCCGGTATCGGGCGGCACCGCCGGCGCCGCCGCCGGCACCCTGACCTTCATGGTGGGCGGTGATGCGGCCAATGTTGATGCCGCACAGCCATTGCTGTCGGTCATGGGCAAGCACATCTTCCATGCCGGCGAGGCCGGCGCCGGACAGATCGCCAAGGCCTGCAACAACATGCTGCTGGGCATCCTGATGGCCGGCACTGCCGAGGCGCTGGCATTGGGAGTAAAAAATGGTCTGGACCCGGCGGTACTGTCTGAGATCATGGCCAGTAGCTCTGGCCGCAACTGGGCGCTGGAGCTGTACAACCCGTGGCCCGGGGTGATGGACAATGTGCCAGCCAGCCATGGCTACCAGGGCGGCTTTATGGCTGAGCTGATGCTGAAGGATCTGGGACTGGCCGAGGAGATGGCACTGCACAGCCATGCGGCCAACCCACTGGGAGCACTGGCGCGCAGCCTGTTCGAACAACATGTGGCCGCCGGCAACGGCAAACTGGATTTTTCCAGCATCGTGCAGCAATTCCGTCGTTGAGCGCAGCGACAGGGTAGCCCGGCAGCATGCTGGCGACCCTGTCGCCGGCATCGCAACAAAAGCACGACAATCCCTGTAGTTTTCACTGCAGGCAGCGCGCAATCGGAGTACACTTGCAACTTCGCGCCTTTGCCAATCAGCGCGACCTCCTTCTTAGGCTCAGGTTTCCTGCCTGGCCCACCTCGACAAACAGAACTAATGTCTACCCGGATTGGTATTGTTTTACGCAATGGGCGGGCATCTGATTGCAAACTAATACATGTCAGAATCGAACTTTGCCGCACTGGGCCTTGCTGAGCCCATTCTGCGTGCTGTAGCCGATACCGGTTACACCCAGCCTACCCCTATCCAGGCGCAGGCCATTCCGCAGGTATTGCAAGGGGGCGACCTGTTGGCCGCCGCCCAGACCGGCACCGGCAAAACCGCCGGCTTTACCCTGCCGCTGCTCAATCGCCTGATGGACCAACCATCCAAGCAAAAGGGCCGTCCGCGCGCCCTGGTACTGACCCCGACACGCGAACTGGCCGCCCAGGTGGAAGAATCGGTCCGCGAATACGGCAAATACCTGCCGCTCAAATCCATGGTGATGTTCGGCGGCGTCGGCATCAACCCACAGATTTCCGCACTGAAAAAGCCAGTGGATATTCTGGTGGCCACGCCGGGCCGTCTGCTGGACCATGCCGGTCAGAAGACCGTGGACCTGTCCGGAGTGGAAATCCTGGTACTGGACGAAGCCGACCGCATGCTGGACATGGGCTTCATCCACGACATCAAGAAAGTACTGGCACTCCTGCCGGCACAGCGCCAGAACCTGCTGTTCTCGGCCACTTTCTCCGATGAGATCAAGAAACTGGCCGACAAGCTACTGAACCAGCCCAAGCTAGTAGAAGTGGCGCGCCCGAACCAAACCAATGCCCAGATCAACCAGAAAGTGCACCTGGTGGATCGCGACCGCAAAACCGACCTACTGATCGAAATGATCAAGGCCGGTGACTGGCACCAGGTTCTGGTCTTTACCCGCACCAAGCACGGCGCCAACCGCCTGGCGGAAAAGCTGGAAAAAGCCGGCATCGCCGCCATGGCCATCCACGGCAACAAGAGCCAAGGTGCCCGCACCAAGGCACTGGCCGGCTTCAAGGACGGCAGCCTGCCGGTACTGGTCGCCACCGACATCGCCGCCCGTGGTCTGGATATCGAAGAGCTGCCGCACGTGGTGAACTACGAGCTGCCCAACGTACCGGAAGACTATGTGCACCGCATCGGCCGTACCGGTCGTGCCGGCTGCACCGGCGAGGCGATCTCGCTGGTATGTGTTGATGAACTGGGCTTCCTGCGCGACATCGAGAAGCTGACCAAGCAGTCCATCGAGCGCTTTGCCCTAGCGGGCTTCGAAGCCGACCCGCATGCCGAACCGCAAGCCATCGAAATCGGTCTCGGCCGCTATATTCACGGCGCCCTGACCCCTACCACAGCACCGAAAGGCGCCAAGGGTGACAGTCGCAGTCGCGGTGGCCAACAGCGCCGTCAGCCGCAAGCTGCGCGCGCCAAGCCGGCCGGCGAGAAACCGGCCGCCGAAGCCAGCCGCGACAAGCCACGTCAGCCGCAAGGCAAGCGCCCGCCGAAACAGGGCGATGGTACCCCGCGCCAGCAACAGGCAGCGCGCGGCGATCGCCAGGGGCAAGGCCAAGGTCAGGCCCAGGGTCAGAACAATGGCCAACCACGTCGCCAGGAAAAGCGCAAGGTAGCACCCGGCATGGCCGAGCCGAACGGCAATGTGTTCTACGACAATGGTCCGCGCCAGCCGAGCCTGACCATGCATGAGCTGAGCCAGGGGCTGATCCCGGGTAAACAGCCACGCCAGTACAACGGCAACCCGTTGCACCAGCCGTCGGCATCCCGCGGCCAGGGCGGCCCACGTCAGGGGCAGGGTCAGGGCGGCAAGCCGCGCCAGCAGCAGGCAGCACTGTTCAACGCGCCCAAGCGCAAGCCGTAAGCGCCAGCTACACGGCGGCCAACCTTGGTTGCCATGCAAAAAAACCGGCCCATCTCCCGATGGCCGGTTTTTTTTCGACTGCACAGTAGTGTCATATGCATGGCGACTACCACCTACTCACCTCGTAACGGCTAGCCTGCTCAGGCACCTAGCCCCGACAATGCATTGACGTGCGCAGCGGCAGGCGCACACCAACCGTAGCGCTCGACTAAGCCTAGCCCTTGGCTTGTACACTATAGCCTTTAGCCTGCAGTGCCTTTTGCCACTCCACCAGCGCGATGCTCACCAGTGCCGGCTGGCCGCTAAAGCTGAATTCGATGTGCATCTGCGGGATGGCAGCATTGCCAAAACTAGGCAGGCTGGAAAAACGCAACATCGGGTAGCGGGCGACAAAGTCCTGCATCAGGCTGATCAAGTCGCCTTCACGGGCATCCAGTGCAATGCAGCCCTGCTCCACGTCCGGCGCATCACTGAACAGATGGCGGTAATGCGTATCCAGCACCCACTCCACCATCGGCCACGCCATATTCGGAAAGCCGGGCACAAAATGCACATCGTGACAGGAAAAGCCTGGAATCTGGTTGACCGGATTGGGGATAATCACTGCACTTTGCGGAAATGTACCCATATTGATGCGGTGCGGGTAGGCCTCTTCGCCAAAGCGACCCTCGATCAGCGCACGCGCCTCCGGATGCACCGTCATCAGCTCGTTCAGCGCGCGTGCGGCACAGCCACGAGTATGGTCATCCGGTGTCGCCCCGATACCGCCAAAGCTGAACACCAGATCGCCGCTATCGAAAGCCCGCTTCAACGCAGCCTCGATACGCTGCGGATCATCACCCAGATATTCTGCCCACGCCAGCCGCATGCCGCGTGCGGCCAACATACGGATCAGCGCCTGCATGTGTTTGTCCTGACGCTTGCCCGACAGCAATTCGTCCCCGATGATCAAGGCGCCAACATTCATGTGCATTACCTCGTAACAAACTCACGAACTGTATAGTACAACATCCCTGCCAATTCACGCAGCGCCTGATGTGTTTCCTGCAGCGCCCTGCTCTGCGGAATCCAGTTCAGCAAACCATCTCCGTCATAACGGGTAAAGCCGGTGGGTGCGGGCAATACCTGCAACCCCTGCTGCTGGAAAAACGGCAGCGCCCGGCGCATATGCCAAGCCTGCGTCACCAACGTGATACGACTGATACCCGCCTGGCGGAGCAGGGCTGCACTTAACTGGGCATTCTGCAGCGTGGTATTTGACTTATCCTCCACCCAGCGCGGCGGCAAGGAGTAGTCCTCACGCAAAGCCCGCGCCATTACCTGCGCCTCGGCTTCGCCGCCCAGAGGCGCGCCACCACTGACCAGCAAGGGCAAGCCACTGCGCCTCGCCAGCCAGGCCGCATAGCGCAGTCGCCCGGCGCTATCGGCGCCCAGCACGTTGGCCGCATACTCCGGCGCCGGTTTCTTACCTGCGCTCAACACCACAATCGCCTGCGTCTGCCGCACCTGCGCCAAATCGGCAGGCGCATATTGCTCGAGCCAGCCATTGAGCGACATGGCGGTAACCGGCAACGACAGCAACCACGCCAGCAACACACTGCCACCCAACAGCGCGCGTGCCAGCCGTGGACGACGACGCAGCAGCACTAGCCCAGCCAGCAGCGGCAACAGATAAGTAAACGGCGGCAGCAGCAAAGCTCCCAGTAACTGGTGTACTAGCACCTGCAGATTGACGCCAGCCATCATCGATCCCCTCTATGCCATCCATAGCAGCCAGCGCCGCGCCATAAAAAACGCCCCCGGAAACCGGAGGCGTTTGACTTGCATAAAAACTGCTTATTCGCCGAGGTAGGCGTTACGCACGCGCTCGTCGGCCAGCAGTTCCTGTGCCGGGCCACTCATGGTGATGCGACCGCTTTCCATCACGTAACCGCGCTGCGACACTTCCAGCGCCAGCTTGGCGTTCTGCTCCACCAGCAGCATGGTCACGCCCTCCTTGGCCACCATCTGGATGATCTCGAAGATCTTTTCCACGATCAGCGGCGCCAGACCCATCGACGGTTCGTCCAGCAGCAGCAGCTTGGGCTGCGACACGATCGCACGTGCCATCGCCACCATCTGCTGCTCACCACCGGACAGGGTGCCGGCCAGCTGCTTCTGACGCTCTTTCAGGCGCGGGAACAGCTCGTAGCCACGCTCGATGTCACGCTGGATGCCATCCTTGTCGTTGCGATGGAAGCCACCCATCTGCAGGTTTTCTTCTACCGTCAGCTTCCCGAAGATGCCACGACCTTCCGGTACCATCACCAGACCATTGCGCACAAAGTTGTACGAGGCAATGTTGTCGGTTTCCTTGCCATCAAAGTGGATGGTGCCGCCAGACTTGCGCACCATGCCCACCAGGGTTTTCAGCGTGGTGGTCTTGCCGGCGCCGTTGGCACCGATCAGGGTCACCAGCTCGCCCTTGTTGATGTGGAAATCGATACCGCGGACAGCCTGGATGCCGCCGTAGGCCACTTGCAGGTTTTTAACTTCCAAGAGACTCATGAGTGTGCCGCTCCCAGGTAGGCTTCGATGACTTTAGGATCCTTGCGCACCACTTCCGGCACGCCTTCCGCGATTTTCTTGCCATAGTCGAGCACGGCAATACGGTCGCACAGGCCCATCATCAGCTTCACGTCATGTTCAATCAGCAAGACGGTTACGCCGTCGTTGCGGACCTTCTCCATCAGTGTCTTCAGACCTTCGGTCTCGCTCGGGTTCATACCGGCGGCCGGTTCGTCCAGCGCCAGCAGTTTCGGCTCGGTGGCCAGTGCGCGGGCGATCTCCAGACGACGCTGGTGGCCGTAGGACAGGTTGCGAGCACGTTCGTACGCCACATTCTCGATGCCCACGTAACGCAGCAGCTCCCAGGCCTTGGCCGTGATCGCAGCTTCTTCCTCGCGGGTAGCCTTGTTGCGCAGCACCGCGCCCAGGGCATTGGCCTTGGAGCGGATGTGACGGCCAACCATCACGTTTTCCAGCGCCGTCATTTCATGGAACAGACGGATGTTCTGGAAGGTACGGGCGATACCGCCGGCCACCACGATGTGCGGCGGGGCACGGAACAGGTCCTGGCCGGCGAAGGTGAACTGGCCTTCGTCCGGGGTGTACAGACCGGTCAGCACGTTGAACAGGGTGGTCTTGCCAGCGCCGTTCGGGCCGATCAGACCGTAGATTTCGCCTTTGTTAATGTGCAGGGCAACATTATTCAGGGCATGAAGGCCACCAAAGCGTTTGTGGATGCCTTCGATTTTCAGCAGAACTTCAGCCATGGCTTAACCTTTCTTGGCATCGTCGAACTCGGCCTGGCGTCGCTTGGACGGCCACATGCCTTCTGGGCGGGTCAGCATCATGACAACCATGGCCAGACCGAACAGCAGCATCCGAGCGTTTTCCGGATCGACAATCATTTTGCCGAAGGTATGCATTTGCAGCGGACCGATCACATCGCGCAGGACTTCCGGCGCGACGGTCAGCACCACGGCGCCCAGGATCACACCCGGGATGTGGCCCATACCACCCAGCACCACCATGGCCAGAATCATGATCGATTCCAGCAGGCCGAAGGATTCCGGCGAAATGAAGCCCTGGAACGAAGCAAACAGACCACCGGCCACACCACCAGACAGCGCACCCAGGGCAAAGGCCAGCAGCTTGATGTTGCGGATGTTGAGGCCCATCGCCGAGGCCGCGATCTGGTCTTCACGCATTGCCACCCAGGCACGACCGATACGGGAGTGCTGCAGACGGGACACCATGATCACGACCAGCACGGTCAGCGCCAGGAACATGTAGTAGTACAGGATCACCGGGTTCACCGTGAAGGAACCGATCTGGGTCACTTTGCCCAGCGAGAAGCCGGCAAACTGGATCGGGTCGATCAGGTTGATACCCTGCGGACCGTTGGTGATGTTGATCGGCGCATTCAAGTTGTTCATGAAGATACGCACGATTTCACCAAAGCCTAGGGTCACGATGGCCAGGTAGTCACCCTTCAGCTTGAGTACCGGGGTACCCAGCAGAATGCCGAACATGGCGGCAAAGCCGGCGCCCAGCGGGATGGAGATGTAGAACGGCAGGTGAATACCGAAGTGCGGCGAGCCCAGCAGTGCGAAGGTGTAGGCACCCACGGCATAGAAGGCGATGAAGCCCAGGTCCAGCAGGCCGGCAAAGCCCACCACGATGTTCAGACCCAGCGCCAGCATTACATACAGCAGCGCAAAGTCGATGGTACGCACCCAGGAATTGCCCAGCGTACCGCCGACCACGAATGGCAGTACCGCCAGCACGATGGCCGAAGCCAGGAAGGTGCCGAGTTTCTTGTTGCTAGTCATTATTAGCTCCTGCCTGGACTTAAGCGCGGTCGGCGATCTTTTCGCCCAGCAGACCGGACGGACGGAAGATCAGCACCACGATCAGCACTGCGAACGCAAAGATGTCCTGATAGTGCGAACCCAGGAAACCACCGGTCAGGTCGCCGATATAACCGGCGCCCAGGCTTTCGATGATGCCCAGCAGGATGCCACCAGCCACCGCGCCCCCCAGGTTGCCGATACCACCCAGCACCGCTGCGGTAAACGCTTTCAGGCCGATCATGAAGCCCATGTAGTAGTGCGCCTGGTCATAGTTGGCCGCAACCATCACGCCGGCGACGGCACCCAGGGCGGAGCCCATCACGAAGGTGGCGGAGATGATGGTGTTGACGTTCACCCCCATCAGGCCGGCCACGCCCGGGTTCTGGCTGGTGGCGCGCATGGCGCGGCCCAGCTTGGTTTTTTCCACCACGATCAGCATGCCTACCATCAGCGCCAGGCACAGCACCACGATCAGCACTTGCAGCTGGGTAATGGTGGCACCGAACAGATCGATGGTGTCATGGTTCAGAATCGGCGGGAACGGAATGTAGTTACGACCCCAGATCAGGATGGCAACCTGCTGCAGCACGATGGACAGGCCAATCGCGGTGATCAGCGGCGCCAGCTTGGGGGCATTGCGCAGCGGACGATATGCCACGCGTTCGATGGTGTAGCCCAGCAGCATACATGCCGGAATCGCGACCATCAGACCGATCAGCACCAGTGCGCCGCCCGGAAGCGCCAGACCGGCATTGCTCAATGCGGTAATAACGGTGATGGTAACCATGGCGCCAAACATCACGACTTCGCCGTGAGCGAAGTTGATGAGGCCCATGATCCCGTACACCATGGTGTAGCCGAGTGCGATCAGGGCATAAATACTGCCCAGCACCAGGCCATTCAGGATCTGTTGCAGAAAAATGTCCACGGTGGGATCTCCTTTGGATGAACTTCCCGACGGCTTTTTTGAAGGGGTAACCCCGTTGCCGCCTTACCAGCCATGTAGCGCCGACTGTCAACCAGCCCTACAAGCCGAGCGGATTATGTAGGCGTATCCAATCTACTGTCAACGATAAAACAAGCAAAACGGGACGTTTTCCGACAAAATTTCCACAACATGTAACATGTTGATTTAATTGAATTTTATGGCAATAAAAAAACAGGCTCCCGCCATGTTGCGGTGCAACCAAGCGACTTTTCCTGTTTTCTTTTTGCTAGCTAACTAAATTAGAAATTTTCGTATTTTTCCATTCTGAAATCATATAGTTTCACATACGAAAAGCAGCATGATCGTTTTCGCACCATTCATGGGCAAATCCATGCACCAATACTGTATACAATCTATCGTATTCGCTTATGAACGCAAAAAGAAAACCGCCGCACGACATTATCGTGCGGCGGTTTCTGCCTGACAGCGCTGGCGGCGAAGCCTTACAGCAGCTGGAACGGGTATACCGAACCCAGGCGCAGAATGCCGCTCAGCTCGTCCAGCGCGGTACGACACTCCAGCAGCAGCTGCGGGTCGCCCAGGTCAGCCGGGGCAATGCGATCACGATAATGCTTGTCTACCCAAGCATTAAGCGTGCCAAACAATGCATCACTCATCATTACATTCGGATTGACGGCGGCAATCTCGCGTTCCGACAGCGCCACACGCAGGCGCAGGCAAGCGGGGCCACCACCGTTCTGCATACTCTGCTTCAGATCATAGACCCGCACTTCGTCGATCGGGCCGCCGCTACTGACTAGCTTCTGCAGGTAAGTCCACACCCGTTCGATATTGCGGCACTCTTCCGGCACCACGATGATCATCTTGCCTTCAGGTTTGGACAGCAGCTGGCTGTTGAACAGGTAGCTCTTTACAGCCTCTTCCACACTCACTTCGGCCAGCGGCACTTCGATGGCAATGAACTTGCCACCGGCTGCGGCCAACTTGCGATCCAGCTCGGCCAGCACATCGGCCTGATGCAGGAACGACTTCTCGTGATGGAACAGCACGTTGGCATTGCCCACCGAGATCACGTCATTGTGGAACACGCCGGCATCGATAGTGGCCGGATCCTGCTGCGCATACACCACACCCTCCTCTTTCAGACCATGAAGGCGGGCGATGGCCTGGCAAGCTTCCAGCGTCTGGCGAGCCGGGAAGCGGGCCGGTGCCGGGTAGCGGCTGTCGAAAGCTGCAGCACCAAAAACGAAGAACTCCACGCCGGCGCCATCGTACTCATGACAGAAGCGGGTATGGTTGGCCGCACCTTCGTCACCGAAATGCATCTGCGCCGGCAGCGCCTCGTGCACCACGAAACGTGATTCGTCTGCAAACATCGCCTGCAGGATGCGGCGGGTAGTCGGATGCTCAATGGAACGGTGGAACTTGTTGTTCAGGTTGGCCGGGGTGAAATGTACGCGGCCATCGGCAGTATCGCCGGACGGGCTGACAGTCGCTGCGTTGGCAGTCCACATGCAGGATGCCGAAGAGGCAGCGGCCAGAATGGCTGGCGCTTCCTTGGCTGCGCGCTCGACCACTTGCGCGTCGGTGCCACCAAAACCCAGGCGACGCAGGCTGGCCACATCCGGGCGTTCATGTGGGGCCAGTACGCCCTGTTTGAAGCCCATGTCATGCAGCGCCTTCATCTTGGCCAGGCCCTGCTTGGCGGCCAGACGCGGGTTGGATACCGCGTTCTGGTTGCCGGTGGAGGCCACATTGCCGTAGGACAAGCCGCTATAGTTGTGCGTCGGGCCTACCAGGCCGTCGAAGTTCACTTCAAAAGCGTTGCTCACAGTACGATCCCCGGAGAAAGTTGAGTCGGAACGGTCAGGCTGTCGCATTCCAGCGATGCCACCGGCCAGGCGCAGTAATCGGCTGCGTAGTAAGCGCTGGGGCGATGGTTGCCCGAGGCGCCAATACCGCCGAACGGAGCAGCACTGGAGGCGCCGGTGAGCGGCTTGTTCCAGTTCACTACGCCAGCGCGGCTTTCCAGCAGATAGTGTTCGTATTCGGCGCGATCATCCGACAGCACACCACCGGCCAGGCCGAAGCGGGTGTCATTGGCGATATCGATAGCCTGCTCGAACGAGGTGTAGCGAATCACCTGCAGCAGCGGACCGAAGAACTCGTCGTCCGGACGCTGCGCGTTGGTGGTGTCGATAATGCCCGGCGACAGGATGGCACCGCGGTCGGACAGGCGCTTCATTTCCAGCAGGCTGATGCCACCACTGGCCAGCAAGGTTGCCTGTGCCTTGAGCAGACCATCCGCGGCGGCCGTCGAAATCACCGAGCCCATGAACGGCTGCGGCTCATCGTTATACAGACCCACCTTGAGGTTGGCCGCAACCTGCACCAGGCGCGCCACGAAGGCATCACCCCACTGCCCTGCCGGTACCAGCAGGCGGCGGGCGCAGGTGCAGCGCTGGCCGGCGGAAACAAAGGCGGACTGGATTACGTGATGCACCGCAGCATCTACGTCGGCCACTTTGCCAACGATCAGCGGGTTGTTACCGCCCATTTCCAGCGCCAGAATCTTTTCCGGCTGGCCGGCAAAATTCTTGTGCAACAGGTTGCCGGTGCCGGAGCTGCCGGTGAAGAACAGGCCATCCAGACCGGCGTGATTGGCCAACGCGATACCGGTTTCCTTGGCACCTTGCGTCAGGTTGATCACCCCCGCCGGCAGGCCGGCTTCGTTCCACAGCCGCACGGTTTCCTGCGCGGTCCACGGCGTCAGCTCCGACGGTTTGAAAATCACGGTGTTACCGGCAATCAGCGCCGGCACGATGTGACCGTTGGGCAGGTGGCCCGGGAAGTTGTACGGGCCGAACACCGCCACCACGCCATGCGGTTTGTGACGCAGCACGGCCTGAGCATCCCCCATCACCGCGGACTTGTCACCGGTACGCTCCTGGTAGGACTTCACCGAGATGTCCACCTTGTTCACCATGGTGGTGACTTCGGTCTGCGCTTCCCACAGCGGCTTGCCGGTTTCCTTGGCGATGATCTCGGCCAGCGGACCCTTATTGGCGGCCAGCAGTTCGCCGAAGCGACGGATAATGGCAATGCGCGCCTCCAGCCCCAGGCGTGCCCAGGACTTGAACGCACCACGCGCGGCGTTGACGGCGGCATCCACCTGCTCGGCACTGGCGGCCTTGCCTTGCCAGATGGCTTCGCCGGTTGCCGGATTATTCTTGGTTAGCGCTTCGCCGGCACCCGCCAGCCACAAACCGTTGATGAATTGGGTACTCACTGAGCGGTCTCCTTCGGCGACAGCGCGACCACGCGCACCGCTTCGCCCTGCTTGATATTCAATGCCGCCGCCTGCTCGGCGGTAATGTCGATGCTGTCGCGGCCAACCTGCTGCGCCGCCATGATCACGCGGAAGCCTTCGCGGCTGGTATTGGACAGCAGCTGGAACTCACCTTCAGTGACCTCGGCCACGATATTGGCCGGCAGCGTGCGGCTGTCGCGCACGGCACGGATGTCCTTCGTGTAGGACTGCACCGTCGGGCCACCGTCGAAGATGTCGACATAGCCTTCATAGCGGAAGCCCTCGCCATACAGCATCGCCACCGCCGGGCGGGTGTTGTCGTGGGTCTGACCGATCACCGCCTGTGCTTCCTGCGGCAGGAAGTCGATATACACCGGGAATTTCGGCATCAATTCAGCCACGAACGCCTTCTGCCCCACACCGGTCAGATAGTCGGCCTCGGCAAAATCGATGGAGAAGAAGTGCCGGCCCAGCGCCTCCCACAGCGGCGACTTGCCCTGCGCATCGGATACGCCGCGCATCTCCGCCACCACCACCTTGCCGAACAGCTCCGGGAACTGTGCCAGGAACAGGAAACGGCTCTTGGACAGCAGGCCGCCGTTGCGGTTGACGCGGAAATCCGGGTGCAGGAACAGCGTGCACAGCTCGCTGTAGCCGGTATGGTCGTTGGACAGGAACAGCGTCTCGTGCCGGGTGTACACGCCCAGCTCTTCCGAGGCATGCACGATGGTGCCGACGCGGTAGTTGTACCAGGGCTCCTTCAGGCCGACAGCGGCTTCCAGCGCACAGATACCCCCCACGCGGCCGCTCTCGCTGTCTTCCAGCACGAACACATAACCACAGTCGGCCAGCTCGGCCTCGCCGGCAAAGGTTTTCTCGGAGCGCGCAATGCGTGCGGCCAACCTGTCAACATTCACCGGCAGCGAGGTCAGCCCCACACCGGCACTGCGCGCCAATTCCATCAGGCCGTCCAGATCACTGGCGCGGATCGGGCGAATGATCATCATGCTACGTTCCTCCCGGCTTCCGGCAACAGCGGCACGACACAGGCATGCTGGCCACTGGCAAGTGCCAGCACACGAGCGGTGTCTGGCGTAATGAACAACACATCGTCCACCAGCGCCGCACGGGCCTGGGTAACGGCAAATTCGTTGCTACGATGGTTGGAGATCAGCATCTCCACCTCGCCTTCCGGCAACACCGGCGCCACTTCCACCGGATACAACCGCTGCTCGCGCAGACTGAACAGTTGGTCTACTTCGGCCGTCAACACCGCACCACCATCGAAAATATCGATGTAGTCGTCGGCCTCAAAGCCTTCGCGGGTCAGGATATTGAACGGACGCTCGAAATCCGGGTGAATCTGGCCCACGGCGTTCTGCGCCGCATCCGGCAGCAGTGGCACGTAGATCGGGTAGGTCGGCATCAGCTCGGCGATAAAGGTCTTGCTGCGCTGGGCGAAGGCCTGCTCTACCTGCGGGAAATCCATATTGAAGAAGCGGCGACCGATGGCGTCCCAGAACGGAGACTGGTCGGCCTGGTCCAGAATGCCCTGCATCTCGACCAAAATGCGGCGGCCAAAACGCTCGCGGGCGGCGGAGATATACATCAGACGGGCACGCGACAGCAGCTCATAGGCACGCAACTGCTGCTTGGGCGCACAGAAGTAGCCGCACAGCTGCACCAGACCGGTCAGGTCATGGCACATGGTCAGCACGTGGATACGGTTGTTTACCTTCAGTGCACGCGAGGCATGCACCATGGTTTCGCTGCGGTAGCTGTAGAACGGCTCTTCAAAGCCGGCCGAGGCACTGATGGAAGCGGTGCCCACCACTTCGCCCTCGTCTTCCAGCACAAACATATAGTATTCGCGGCCAGTGCCGGCGATGGCTTCGTGCTCGAAAGCGCCAAGCGAAGACTGGATTTTCTCGTACAGTTTTTCGCGATTGTTCGGCAGGCTGGTAACGCCGATCCCGCTGTCTACCGCCATCTTTTCGATGACCGGCAGGTCGGAAATACGAACTGGGCGCACTGTCAGCATGGCTTGCCTCTCTCTCGTAGTGACCCGGAATGCAGGCGCAGCAGCGCCCGCCCTGCCGCCATGTGGCGGCAGGGTTCCCCTGGATTGGTAAGGATTAGTTAAGACGCGGCTGGAATCAGCCGCGCTTGGCCGCAACCACCGCTGCTACGGCGGCGTCGAAGCGGGCCAGGCCTTCGTCGATGTCTTTGTCGTCCACCACCAGCGACGGGGCAAAGCGCACTACGGACAGACCGGCCACCAGTACCATCAGCTGCTGGGCTTCGGCGGCCTTGAGGAAGTCACGGGCGTTGCCGGCGAACTCATCGGTCACCACGGCACCGATCAGCAGGCCCATGCCGCGGATTTCCTTGAACACGTTGTACTTGGCGTTAATGGCGTTCAGGCCGTCGACAAAGCGCTGGTGCTTGACTTGTACGCCGGCCAGCACCTCCGGACGGGAAACGATTTCCACCACTTTCTTGGCCACGGCAGTAGCCAGCGGGTTACCGCCGTAGGTGGTGCCGTGGGTGCCTACCGCCAGGCTCGGTGCCACCTTGGCGGTGGTCAGCATGGCGCCGATCGGAATGCCGCCGCCCAGGCCCTTGGCGGAAGACAGGATGTCCGGGTTCACGCCGTAAGTCTGGTAGGCGTACAGGGTGCCGCAGCGACCAACGCCGGTCTGCACTTCATCGAAAATCAGCAGCGCGTTGTACTGGTCGCACAGCTCGCGCGCAGCTTGCAGGAATTCCGGAGTGGCCGGCAGTACACCGCCCTCGCCCTGCACCGGCTCGATCACTACGGCGCAGGTCTTGTCGGAGATCGCCGCTTTCAGTGCATCGACATTGTTGTATTCGATGTGGGTGATGCCGGCCGGGTTGGGGCCAAAACCCTCGGCATACTTGGGTTGACCGCCAACGTTGACGGTGAACACAGTGCGGCCGTGGAAGGAATTCTTGCAGGAGATAATTTCGTGCTTGTCGGCGCCGAAATGGTCATGAGCGTATTTGCGTGCCAGCTTGAAGGCCGCTTCGTTAGCCTCGGCGCCGGAGTTGCAGAAGAACACGCGGTCGGCGAAGGTTTTTTCCACCAGTAGCGAAGCCAGTTCCAGCGCCGGCTCGTTGGTGAACACGTTGGACAGGTGCCACAGTTTGTGTGCCTGTTCGGTCAGCGTGGCCACCAGTTCCGGGTGGCAATGACCCAGCGAGTTCACCGCGATACCACCGGCAAAGTCGATAAACTCGCGACCATCCTGGTCCCAAACACGGGAGCCCTCACCCTTTACCGGAATGAAACCGGCCGGGGAGTAGTTGGGGACCATGACCTGGTCGAAAGTTTCGCGGCTGACTTGCTTGCTCATTGATGGTTCCTTCCTGCAATTCGTCTTGAGTTCTTGTGTTGGCGACCCGCCGTCGTGGGGTGCGGCGGGCCTGTCCCTTAGGCTTGCATCGATTCTAATCGAATCTTTCGGCCAGACCATATCCGCTTTGCGACATGGGCTTACACTTTTTCAAGAGATGTACAAGAGTGAACCAAAAACAAAAAATCAAGCAACTTCAATAAGTTGCTGCAGTTTATTTGCATCCGGGATATGAATTTCCCGCCCTTCGACCACAATCTGTGCCTGTTCGGACAGTTTTTGCAGTACCCGCGAGAATGTTTCCGGCGTCAGATTCAGGCGCGACGCCATTACCTGCTTGTTCACCGGCAGCGTTACCGCGCCGGCGTGCTCGCCCTCGCCCAGTGCCTGCAGCAGGTAGCTCACCACCCGTGCCACCGCGCCCTGCAGACTGTAACTGGCCACATCCTGCAGCAGACCGTGCAGGCGCATCGACAGCCCGGCCAGCATGCGCCGCGCCAGTTGCGGGTCGCTATCCAGCAATGCCAACAGCGGCGCAGCCGGCACAAACAGCACCAGTGCGTCTTCCAGTGTCTGCGCCATCACCGGATAGCTGCCGGCCATGAACATGATGGCCTCGCCGAAGCTCTGCCCCGGGTAGATGATTTCCACCACCTTTTCACTACCGCTGCGCGACGACACGCTGAGCTTGACCTTGCCATACACCAGCACGTGCATGCCGTCGCAGGCATCGCCGCGCTGGAACAGCACCTCACCTTTTTCATAGCGATGCTCGGTGGTGACATTGGCGATCTGCTGCAGGTGCTCGGGTGAGCAGCTGGCAAACAACGGTAGATGCTGCAGAAAACGGATGGCGGATGCTTGCATGGTGGGGGCTCCTGATTTCTTGACGACTATCATTCTCGCCAGCGTCACTGCAACCGACACTGGCTCTATTAAGATTTCCCGCTGTTAATAACAGTTACCGTCATGACCCACCATACACCATTAGAGCTAATTGCCCGCGCCCCGCATCGCGCCGGCTTTGTCCCCGGCATCGCTGCGGCCGCGTTGCTGACCCTGGCCTGGGCGGCGGAACTGGCCATGCGTCTGGCCGGCAACAGCATCAGCACCAGCATCGCCGTATCGCAGGCGCACGGCCTGCTGATGCTGTATGGCATCTTCCCATTCTTCATGTGCGGCTTTTGTTATACCGCAGTACCGCGCTGGCTGAACGTCGGCAATCCGGCCACTCGCACCTTCGTGGCCATGCCGCTGCTATTACTGGCCGGCGTACTGTGCTGGCTTGCCGGGCTGTGGCTGGGCAAGGGCTGGCTGCTGGTCGGCACTGTCGCCCAGTTGGCCGCATTCGGTGGTCTGGTCGTCACGCTGGGCGACATGATCCGGCGCAGTACGGTCGCCGACACGCAACATGCCCGCTGGGTGGTCGCCGGCTTCGCCCTGGCGGCGGCGGGGCTATTGTGCGCGCTACTGTGGCTAGCCGGACTGTTTGCCAATGGCTGGTGGTGGACGCGCCATATCGCACTGTATGGTTTCCTGCTGCCGGTGTTCCTGAGCGTGGCCCATCGCATGCTGCCATTCTTCAGCAGCACGGCACTCAAACCCTATACCCCGTGGCGGCCGTACTGGCTGCTGCAGCTATGGCTGGCCGGCAGCCTGCTGCACAGCGCACTCGGCATTGCCCTGCTGCCGCAATGGCCGCTGGATCTGCTGCTGGCCGCGCTGTTCGGCTACACCAGCTGGCGCTGGCAGCTGCGCCGCAGTCTGAGCGTACCGCTGCTGGCCATGCTGCATCTGGCCTTTGCCTGGCTGGCACCGGCATTCCTGCTGCAGGCGCTGTCCGGGCTGGGCTGGATTTCGCCGCTGGCGGGGCTGCACGCCATCACCATTGGCTTCTTCATCACCATGCTCGTAGGTTTCGCCTCCCGCGTGATGCTGGGCCACTCCGGTCGGCCGCTGCAGGCCTCGCCGGCACTGTGGCGCCTTTACCTGCTGCTGCATGGCGTGGCCGTGCTGCGGGTGGGTGCCGACATCGTCACCGGTGCGGCCAACCTGCTGCTGGCTTGCGCCGGCATACTGCTGGCGCTGTTACTGGTCGGCTGGCTGCAACTGGGCGCGCCGTGGCTGCTGCGCGAGCGGGTGGATGGCAAAACTAGCTGATCACCCGTAGCGCATAGATCACCGCCGGCCGATCATTGAAATAACATCTACGCTGAGGAACAGATGCAGTAAAGTTGCCGACTAGCCGCAAACCATCAGGAGAACACCATGTCCGAGGCCACTTTGCTGATCGTGGAAGACAGCCAGAGCCAATGTGCCCTTTATCGCAGCCTGTTTGATGGCCAGTACAACCTGCGGTTTGCGGCCAACGGTGAGACGGCGCTGGCCAGCGTGGCACAGCAGTTGCCGGACGCTATCCTGCTGGATGTTGAAATGCCGGACATGGATGGCTACACAGTATGTCGCCAGCTGCGCGCAGCCGGCCACGAGTTGCCAATCCTGTTTGTCTCAGCCCACGGCAAGCTGGAAGACCGGTTGCAAGGCTACGATGCCGGCGGCAACGACTTTCTGTGCAAGCCGATAGATGGCCGCGAAATGCTGCTGAAAGTGGCGCTGGCACTGCGCAGCCATGCCGAAAAACGTGAACTGCAGCAAAGCGGCCAACATGCATTCTCTGCGGCCATGACCGCGATGAGCGCCATGTCGGAAATGGGTGTGCTGATCGAGTTCATCCGCAACGTCGCACGGCTGGCCAACTATGACGACATCGCCGCCGCTATCTGCAGCACGCTGGAATCCTTCGGCCTGCATGGTTGCGTGCAGGTGTACGGCAGCCGTGGCGAGACACTGCACTCCAGCGACGGCCAGCCCAGCGAGCTGGAGGCCAGCATCATCGCCAATGCCCGCACCCTGTCGCACATCTATTCCAGCGGCAGCAATACCTCGTTCAACTACCCGCACTGCTGTCTGATCGTGCGTGACATGCCGCTAGAGGACGAAATCCGCTGCGGCCGCCTGCGCGACCACCTGGCCATTCTGGCGGAAGTAGCCGCCAGTCGCGCCCAAGCGCAGGACGAGTTGCAACGCGAAATCGGTGGCCTGCAACAACAGCTGGACAAGCTGAACGCGGCACTACTGACCCTGCGCCGCGAACTGCCGGCCAGCAGCGCCGCGCTGGGCCTGAGCCCACAGCAGCAACAGCAGCTTGCCCGCCTGTTCGACCAGCAGCTGGTCGCCCTGCATCAGGGCTGACAACAGCTACCCGAACGCGGCCAGGCGCCCCCAACCCCTGGCCGCCGGCATTTATACCCACCTGGCGCAAATCCTTGCCACTATTGGCTGGCAGCCATTTTCACGTAGTGTCGCAACTACAGCAAAGCCCGCCTTGCCAGCCACTTTGGGCTAGGGTAAAAGCTGGTTCCTTTTGTTTGCGAGACTTGTCATGTCTGCCCCGTTGAATGTCGCCCTGGTGGGCTACGGCTATGCCGGACGCACCATCCACGCTCCGCTGATCCAGGCCAGCCCGCGTCTGAAACTGCACACCATCGTCAGCAGCAAGGGCGAGCAGGTGCAGGCCGAACATCCGGGCGTCCACATTGCCAGCGATACCCTGCAGGCGCTGGCCGATCCACAAGTGGACCTGGTGGTTATCGCCAGCCCCAACGACAGCCATTTCATCCACGCCGATTGCGCACTGTCCGCCAGCAAGCACGTGGTAGTGGACAAGCCGTTCACCGTGACGCTGGACGAAGCACAACAGCTGATCGTGCAGGCACGCCGCCACCAGCGCCTGCTGGCGGTGTTCCACAACCGGCGCTGGGATGCCGACTTCCTTACCGTGCAGCAGCTGCTGGCCACCGGCACGCTGGGCGACATCACCCTGTTCGAGTCGCGCTTCGAGCGCTACCGTCCGCAGGTGCAGGTGCGCTGGCGCGAGTCCGACGTGGCGGGTGGCGGGCTGTGGTATGACCTCGGCCCGCACTTGCTGGATCAGACGCTGCAGCTGTTTGGCACCCCGCGCGCCATTCATGCCGACCTGGCGGCACAGCGTCAGGGTGCAGTCACCACCGATTACTTTCATGTGCAGCTGCGCTACCCGCGCCTGCGTGTGCGGCTGTCCGGCAGCTGCCTGATCAGTGGCGGCTCGCCGCGCTTTGCGGTACACGGTACCGCCGGCAGCTACGTGAAATACGGGCTGGACCAGCAGGAAGCCATGCTCAAGCGCGGCGAACTGCCCGGTGCCAGCAGCTGGGGAGAAGACCCGCTGCACGGCATGCATTACTGGCAACAGGATGGCGACGAGCACGGCACCATGTACCCGACGGTCACCGGCGATTACCGCCAGTTCTACGATGGTGTGGCCGCTGCCATTCTGGACGGTGCACCCAACCCAGTCAGCGGCGAACAGGCGGCCGAGGTGATGCGCCTGATCGAGCTGGGCGTGGCCAGCGCCCGCAGCGGGCAGGAACTGGCGGTCAGCCCCGGCTACTAAGCAGGCACCGTACCGCCGGATACGATGATCACCATCGTCCGGTGCGACGCGGCCAGCCGTAGTCATTTCATTTTCGTAACCAGCCGCCACCGCGCCGTCCGGCTGGACACAACCCGCCAGGTGCGCAGCTTGCCCCTGGCGGCCACCAGAAGTATCCGGGCGCATGCCACACCCGGCATGCGGCCAACATCACCCGGGGCAATCACCCTGCTCCGGGAGCCATGATGCACCGCCACCGACCCACGCTGCGGCTGTTGCCGTGCGTGCTGCTTGCCACCGGCACAAACCTGGCAATCAGCACAGCAAATCATTCGGGCGGCCCCCAGCCATAACAAGCGCGGACGACAGGCTAATCGCCCCAGCCACCCTGCGCAGAGTTCCCGCAACGGGCCTGGGCCATAGCAATCCGTGATACAGATCAAGCCTTTACCACCCCGACCGCAAGCCCGGCGGAGATTAAGCCTGAGTTAAGTTCCCCCGCCTAAAACATGCCCCACACCCCACCAAGCAAAGGGTGCTCCGCCCTCTGTCCCTACATATCACCGTGGAGTTACGCATGTTCCTGAAACACTCTCTGGTCAGCGGTTTACTGCTGGCCCTATTGCTACCGGTCGCTGCCCACGCGGCCAACCTGACCATGCCTTCGCATGCACATGACGGCCAGCCGACTCAGCAGCTGCAATTAAATGCGGGGAAAAAATGGTCAACTGATGCCGCCCTGCGCCAGGGCATGGCTGCCATTCATTTGCAACTGGCAGAGGCCATGCCCACAGTTCACGAGCACAAACCCTCCCCTGATGAGTTGCAAGCGCTTGCAGTCGGCATTGAACAGCAAGTGGCCACCATCGTGAGCAACTGCAGGCTTGAGGCCAAAGCGGATGCCCAGCTGCACATGGTCATTGCCCAGTTACTGGAAGGCAGCGCGCAACTCGCGGGCAAACAGCCGGGCAGCAATCCCCAGCAGGGCATCATGACCGTTCTGGCCGCGCTGGATAGTTACATCCGCTATTTCGATGATCCCGAACTGGCTCATTCACTGCAGCATTGAGATCAGCAACAGGCCACCGCGGCTTTTCCGCTGGCCTGCCCTCTTGATGAGTTGATACATGAATACCAAGAATCCTGCCCCAAAGCGCGGCAAGCGCGCCCTGTTCTGGATATTTCTTGCCAGCGCCAGCATCCTGCTACTGATCCCCACCTTTCTGAATGGCATACGGCCGGCACCGAATAGCCAGACAAGCAGCATGCAGAACGAACCAGTGCCGCCCATGGTCTGGCAAGAACTGCATCTGGCACGTCAACTGGCACAAGCAGAACTGGACGCCGGCCCCAGACCGGCACCTGATTCGGCAAGACAAGATGCCCTCCAGCACTTCCGGCAGGCCATGGCCTCGCTCCCTGCGTCGATGCGCGCCCAGCCGGCATTGCGCGACATCGCCGCCGAGGCAGAAGACGACTTTGAATTACTGCAGCTTGAAAACCGCACCATACGCAAACTTGCCGCGCAACAGCTAGTGCAGGAGATTCCCCGGATGGAGCAGTTCATCAGGACGCAGCAATAAAGCCGGCAGCCACAGGAGATCACCCGGCCTGTCTGACGACAGCGCCATGCCGGCATGACGGCCATTCATCTGCGCAACGGCCCACCCGCCACCGCTCCAGCCAGCCGGCAGCCAGATATCCCAAGCATCAAGCCGTGAGCTGTCGACCTAGTTCCAGCTCACCGCCGACAGGAACAGATACCCGGCGCCATACACCGTCTTGATCATGCGCGGGCTGTAGGAGTCATCCTCCAGCTTGCGCCGCAGCCGCGAGATGCGTACGTCGATGCTGCGGTCGTACGGTGACATGTCGTCCTGCCCCAGCAACTGCTCACGCGGCAGCACACGGTTGGGGCGCTCCAGAAAGCGCTGCAGCATCTGCCCTTCCCCGGCGCTTAGCGCCTTCTCGCTACCATCCGGCGCGATCAGCGTGTAGCTGTCCACCTCGTAGCGCCAGCCGGCAAAACTGGCCACCCGCCCGCTACTGCTGGCCGGCGCTTCCTGCTGCCCGTCACAACGACGCAGGATGCTGCGCACTCGCGCCACCAGTTCGCGCGGTTCGAACGGTTTCATGATGTAGTCGTCGGCGCCGCTTTCCAGCCCCATCACCCGATCGCCAACGTGGCCACGGCCGGTGAGAATCACCACGCCGCAGCGACGCAGCGCGCGCACTTCGCGTACCAGCGCCATGCCATCCATGTCCGGTAAGCCCAGATCGACAATCACCAGATCCGGCACTTGCTGGCGTAGGCGACGCTGCAGCTCGCTGCCGCTGTGGAACACTTCGCAGCGAAAGTGGTAGTCGCGCAGCACGTTGCCGATCAGCCGCGCCACCGCCAGATCGTCTTCCACCAGAAAAATCAGCTTGTCGGCGTCGGTGGCCGGGGTCAGGGTTGCGGCGGACACAGCATTACCTCGTCGAGCAAAGCGGCCAACTGGGCCGGGGTGAAGGGTTTTTCCAGCTTGGGGAAGTTGGCCGCAGCGCCGCGGCCAACCTCGTCATAGCCGCTCATCAGCACGATGCGCATCTTCGGCCGTAGTTGGCGCGCGCGCTGCGCCAGCGCGCGGCCGTCCAGCTGGCCGGGCATCACGATGTCGGTGAGCAGCAGTCCGATGTCGTCGATGCTGGCCACCATCACCGCCGCCTCGTCACCGCTTTCCGCCTCCAGCACCGGGAAGCCCAGCCCGGTCAGCTGCAGCCGCACCACGCGGCGCACATCCGGGTCGTCTTCCACCAGCAGCACCAGCGGCCGCTCGCGCCCGCCGGCCTTGCCGCTGAAATTCAGCCGCCCGGACAAGGTGGCCTCCGGCGCCGTCAGCGGCAGATAGAGATTGAAAGTAGTGCCTTCGCCGGGCGCGCTCAGTACCTGCACCGCACCACCGGACTGACGCGCAAAGCCGTACACCATGGCGAGGCCCAGGCCGCTGCCGGAGCCGAAGCGCTTGGTGGTAAAAAACGGTTCGAACACCCGCAGCTGTACTTCCGGGCTCATGCCGCTGCCGGTATCGTGCACCTGCAAGCACACGTAGTCGCCGGGCGGCAAGTGCAGCTCGCTGTCGCGCTCGGCCAGCGTAAAGCGCACTGCGGCCAACGTCAGCTTGCCACCATCACCCATGGCGTCGCGCGCGTTGAGCACCAGGTTGAGGATGGCGCTTTCCAGCTGGTGCGGATCGGCCATGGCGTGCAGTTCATCGGACGCCAGCGCCGTCGCCAGGCTGATGTTTTCCGGCAGCGAGCGGCGGATCAGCTGCAGCATGTCCTGCAACAGGTTGGCAATGTTCACCGCGCGCGGCGCCAGCGGCTGCTGGCGGGCAAAGGTCAGCAGCCGGCGCACCAGTGCCACGCCGCGTTCGGCCGCCTGCAACGCCGGGTCCAGGTAATCCAGCACCTCGGCATCGTGCTGGTGACGGCTGCGCAACTCGGCCAGATTGCCAATCACTACCGTCAGCATATTGTTGAAATCGTGCGCCATGCCGCCAGACAACTGCCCCACCGCCTCCATCTTCTGCGCCTGTACCAGCGCCGCCTGGGTCTGGGTCTGTTCGGTGATGTCGAACGACAGCACGAAGCAGCCCAGCACCTGGCCATCCGGCGCAATCTCCGGCACCAGCGTGCTGCGCGCGAAGATGGTGCTGCCGTCGTCCTTGTCCATCGAGTATTCGTAGGTGAGCTGCTTACCGGACAGCGCCTCATTCACATACCCCACCACCGCGGCGTAGAACTTGCTGCCCAGCGCCGCCTCGATGTGGCGGCCAACAATGTGCTCGTTGCGGCGGCCGAACCAGTCGGCGTAGCCGCGGTTGGCGTAGCGGTAGATGTGGTTCTTGTCGAAATAGGCGATCAGCGCCGGAATGGTGTCGGTGATCAGCCGCAACCGTTCCTCGCTACGTGCCAGGGCGGCAGCAATCTGCAAGTTGGCCGCATTGGCTGCACGCAGCTGGCTGTTGGCGGCCTCAAGCTCGGCGGTGCGCTCGCGCACATGCCATTCCAGATCCTGCTTCTGCTGCTGCAACAGGCGCTCGTAGGCCTGCTGCTCGGTCTTGTCGGTGTAAAGCGAGATGAAGCCGCCACCCGGCAGCGGCTCGCCGCGCACGCGCAGCACCGAGCCATCCGGACGCATGCGTTCGGTGTCGTGCGGCTCGAAGCGCAGCGCCAGCGCCACCCGCGCCGCCACCTGCTGTTCGGCATCGCCCGCCCCATATTCGCCGCGTAGCGCGTTATAACGGATGAAGGCCTCGAAAGGCGTGCCCACCTGCCCCAGCGCAGGCGGAAAATCCAGCAATTGCAGGAAACGCTGGTTGCAGGCCAGCAGCTTGAGATCGGCATCGAACACCGTCACCCCCTGGTCCAGCAGGTCCAGCCCGGCCAGCAGCATGGCACCGCGCTGCGACGGGTCGGGTTCGGCAACAATCGCTTCGGACATGGCGGGCATCACTCCCTGAATACGGCACGGAAACATCCGATTCTAGGTCAAGCGCGCCCCGGCAAGGGGCACTGCAATCATTCGTTACATTTGCCACATAGTTGTGCAAGGTTGGGCGGCAATCATCGGGATATAACAGACGCACCGGTCACAGACCGGGCAACACGACACGACGACCGCCCGGCAAGGCGCGGCGACAGACACAGAGGAGAAGCAGAGCATGTCCCTGCAGGCATACCAGCAAGACTTGCCGCCAACCGCGGCCAACCATGTGGCACTGTCGCCACTGAGCTTTATCGAGCGTGCGGCCAACGTCTACCCGACGCGCACGGCGGTGATCCACGGCAATATCCGTTACAACTGGGCCGAAGCCTACGCCCGCAGCCGCCGGCTGGCATCGGCGCTCAACAAGGCCGGCATCGTGCGCGGCGACACCGTGGCAGTGATGCTGCCCAACATCCCGGCGATGTTCGACTGCCACTTTGGTGTGCCAATGAGCGGTGCGGTGCTCAACACCCTCAACACCCGGCTGGACCCGGAGGCCATCGCCTTCATGTTGCGCCACGGCGAAGCCAAGGTACTGATCACCGACCGCGAGTTCTCCTTCACCATCGCCCCGGCGCTGGCCATGCTGGAAACCCCGCCGCTGGTGATCGATGTGGACGACCCGGAATACACCGGCCCCGGTGAGCTGCTGGGCGCCATCGAGTACGAAACCTTCATCGCCGGTGGCGACTCCGGCTACGACTGGCAGCTGCCAGCCGATGAATGGGATGCCATTGCGCTGAACTACACCTCCGGCACCACCGGCAACCCCAAGGGCGTGGTCTACCACCACCGCGGCGCCTACCTGAACGCGGTGTGCAACATCCTGGAATGGGGCATGCCGCGCCACGCCACCTACCTGTGGACGCTGCCGATGTTCCACTGCAACGGTTGGTGCTTCCCGTGGACCATGGCGGCCAACGTCGGCATCAACGTCTGCCTGCGCCGCGTCGACCCACGGCTGATCTTCGAACTGATCAAGCAGCACCAGGTGAGCCACTACTGCGGCGCCCCCATCGTGCACAACATGCTGATCAACGCCCCGGACGACTGCAAACAGGGCATCGAGCACGAGGTGAACTGCCTGGTTGCCGGCGCCGCCCCGCCGTCGGCCGTGATTGAAGGCATGGAAAAGCTGGGCTTCAACATCACCCACGTCTACGGCCTGACCGAAACCTACGGCCCGGCGGCGGTCTGCGCCAAACAGGACGAATGGGCGGCGCTGGATATCGGCGGCCGCACCGAGCGCAACGGCCGCCAGGGCGTGCGCTACACCATGCAGCAGGGCATGACGGTGATGGACCCGGCCACCATGGCCGAGGTACCGCACGACGGCGAGACCATGGGCGAGATCATGTTCCGCGGCAACCTGGTGATGAAGGGCTACCTGAAGA